>JAHKLZ010000008.1 GCA_020854775.1 Candidatus Woesearchaeota archaeon
ATATCGGATATGATATCGGATATGATATCGGATATGATATCGGTAAAAATAATTAGTATTTAAATCTTTTGAAAAGAACTAACTAAAAATTTTTTTAAAAAAAGATTTATGAGGATTAGCATCCTCACCAGATTCCTTAGCATAACTCCTCAATAAGTCTTCTTGCTTCTTAGAAAGCTTTTTAGGAACCTCAACACTAACATGAACATTCTGGTCACCAGCACCAAAACCATCAGTATAAGGAATACCTTTACCTTTCATTTTAATAACAGTACCAGGCTGAGTACCTGCAGGAATCTTTAATTTAGCTCTTCCTTTAAGTGTAGGAATATCAACAGTGTCACCAAAAACTGCTTGAGTAAAACTAATAGGAACACCTATATGAACATCATTACCTTCACGCTCAAAGAAATCATCAGGCTTAACAGAAACAAAAATATACAAATCACCAGACTCAACACCAGGACCTCCAGGTTCACCTTCACCCGCAACCCTTATTCTAGAACCATTATCCAAACCCTGAGGCGTTTTAATCTTAATAGTCTTCTCACCATACACACTACCTTGACCCTTACAAGAACCACAAATCTTACCAGGAATCTTACCTAAACCATTACAAGAATCACAAATAGCCACTGATTGAAACGCACCAAAAGGAGTTCTCTTAGTAACACGAATATTACCAGCACCATTACAAGAATCACAATGCTTAAAATCACTACCACCTAAACCATTACAATCAGAACAAATATTCTTCTTTTTAACCTTAATATTTTTTTCAACACCAAAAGCAGCTTCAACTAAAGAAAGCTCCATGTTATAACGTAAATCATGACCTTTACTCCTGGATCTACGCCTAGGATTACCTCCAAAAAACATTTCAAAAACATCATCAAAATCAAAACCACCACCAAAATCAAAACCAGAATAATCAAAACCCGAGAAACCTTGACCACCACCCCCATTTTTGAAAGCAGCTTCACCATACTGATCATACATCTTTCTCTTTTCATCATCACCAAGAACAGAAGCAGCCTCATTTAACTCTTTAAATTTATCTTGAGCATTCTCATCTTTGTTCAAATCAGGATGATACTGCTTAGCCAATTTCTTATAAGCCTTCTTAATTTCTTCTTTAGAAGCGTTTTTATCCACGCCAAGTATCTTATAATAATCCTTACTCATAATATCAATCCCTTAAATAATTCCGCTTAAGTACAAACGAATTAATCAAACATTAATAAAAGTTTACAAAAAAAAATAAAAAAAATAAAAAAAAAATTATTTTTTCTTTGAACCCTTGTTATCTTCTTCCGAATTTACTTCTTCAAATTCAGCATCAACAACTTCTTCATCTTTCTTAGAATCAGAAGAACCTTGAGCTTGCTGCTTTTGTTGCTCCTCAGCTGCTTTCTTATAAAGCTCAGAAGATATTTCTTGCAAATCCTTATTTATTTCATCAGTTTTATCTTTAATCTTAGAAACATCTTTCTTTTCTTCTTCAAGCAGTTTCTTAAGCTCAGCAATCTTCTTCTTAACAACCCCTACTTTAGATTTGTCAAGCTTATCCTCATTTTCCTTGAAAAGATTCTCAGAAGAATAAACCAAAGCATCAGCTTGATTAATTATTTCAATTTCTTCTTTTTTCTTCTTATCTTCCTCAGCATGAAGCTCAGCATCTTTTTGCATCTTCTCAATTTCTTCCTTAGACAAATTAGTAGTTGCCGTGATCTGAATTTTTTGTTCCTTATTAGTTCCAAGATCCTTCGCAGATACATGCACAATACCATTAGAGTCTATATCGAAAGTTACCTCTATCTGAGGAACCCCTCTAGGCGCAGGAGGAATACCCACTAAATCAAATCTACCAAGAGTCTTATTATCCGCAGCCATAGGTCTTTCACCCTGCAAAACATGAATGTTCACAGCGGGCTGATTATCAGCGGCAGTACTAAAAACTTGACTTTTCTTAGTAGGAACCGTGGTGTTCTTAGAAATAATACTAGTCATCACGCCCCCAAGAGTTTCAATACCTAAACTAAGAGGAGTTACATCCAATAACAAAACATCTTTAACTTCTCCTGCTAAAATACCTCCTTGAATAGCCGCACCCATAGCAACAGCCTCATCAGGATTAACAGATTTATCACCTTCTTTTCCAGTTAATCTTTTAACCATTTCTTGCACTGCAGGAATCCTTGTAGAACCACCAACAAAAATTATTTTATCTATTTTATCAGCACTAGTACCCGCATCCTTTAAAGCTTGCTTAGTTGGAACTTCTAATTTTTTCAAAACAGACTGAATTAATTGTTCAAATTTAGCTCTTGAAAGCTCCATGTTTAAATGCTTAGGTCCTGAACTATCCGCGGTTATAAAAGGTAAGTTAATATTTGTTTTTAATTTAGAACTTAGTTCTATTTTTGCTTTTTCAGCAGCTTCTTTTAACCTTTGATAACTAGTTTTATCTTTTCTCAAATCCACACCTGTACTTTTCTTGAAATCATCAGCCATCCAATCAATTAATATTTCATCAATATCATCTCCTCCAAGAATGTTATCTCCGCTAGTAGCTTTAACTTCAAAAACACCATCTCCTAGTTCCAATATACTAACGTCAAAAGTTCCTCCGCCGAAATCAAAAACTAAAACGGTGTGCTCATCTCCTTTATCTAAACCATACGCTAGAGACGCAGCTGTTGGCTCATTAATTATTCTTAGAACTTCTAATCCTGCGATTTTTCCAGCGTCCTTAGTTGCTTGTCTCTGACTATCTTCAAAGTAAGCAGGAACCGTAATTACTGCTTTAGTTACTTTTTGACCAAGGTAAGATTCAGCATCAGCTTTAAGCTTTGATAAAATCATAGCACTAATTTCTTGAGGCGTATATTCTTTATCCCACATCTTAACTTTGTAATCTTCACCCATGTGTCTTTTAATGCTTCTTACTGTGTGCTCAGGATTCATTATTGCTTGATTCCTTGCAACTCTACCAACTAATCTTTCTCCATCCTCAGTCACAGACACTACTGAAGGCGTAGTTCTATCTCCTTCCGCATTAGGAATAATTACAGGTTTACCACCTTCCATCACTGATACCGCTGAGAACGTTGTTCCTAAATCTATACCTATTACTTTACTCATTTTTATCAACCTCCACGTTGTTTTTTTGTTTTGAAATTTTTACTTTAGGACTTCTTATTATCTTGTCACCTAATTTGTAACCTTTTTGAAGTTCCTGAAGTATTAATCCTGATTCTTTATCAGATTCTTCTACCATTACTGCTTCATGAACATTAGGATCGAATTTACCTGATGATTGTATTCTTTGAAGACCTTCTCGGTGAAGAACATCATATAATTGTTCATAAATAAGATTCATTCCTTGACTAAATTCACCTTCTTCTTTATTGTGTTTTAAAGCTAATTCAAAATTATCAAGCACAGGTATTAAATTCTTAATTAGTTCTTCATTAGATAATTTTATGAATCTAGATCGTTCATCTTCAGATCTTTTTCTAAAATTTTGAAATTCTGCGTGTGTTCTCTGAAGAGTATCTTTTAAATCATCAAATTCTTTTCTTGAAATAACTTCTTCATTTGTTGTTTCATTATTTTTTTCTTGAATGTTTTGTTCATCTTTTTGTTTTTCTTTTTTTGTCATAACAACCCACCTTTTCGTTTAAGTTAAATCAACCAATAATTTTATTTTGCGATTTGTTATTTTGTTTCTAGAGGAAACACAAACAAATGTTGTTGATTTAAAATCAACAATGATATGTGAATGTGTTTTTATTTAAAAAGATTACTGTAATAGAAAACATATATTAAAACATGAACAAATTCGTCAAATAAAATAAATCAGAAAAAAAAGCGGCTCTGGCCAGATTTGAACTGGCGACCTGTCGGTTAACAGCCGACCGCTCCACCGCTAAGCTACAGAGCCAACAAAAAAATAAAAAAAAAAATGAATTATTTAAAAAACTTATTAATTATTTCTTAACATCATCCTCAGAAGATTCATCAACGAAATCCTTATCATCCTCAACAGACTCAACTATTTCCTCATCCACATCCTCAACAGACTCAGAAGAATCTTTATCAATATCTTCTTCATCCTTAACTATTTCAGTGAAATCCCTATCCTCTTCTTCCTTAACGCTACGCTTAGCATCCTCTAAACCAACGAATCTAACCTCTAAGAACTTTAAAGGATAAATCTTACCAAGAGAATTCTTCCAATCCTTCTGATAACGAAGATTAATCAAACTATTCACGAAATCAACAAAGTCAACTTCTTTAAGAGTCTTCTTAATCTTAGCCCTAAGAGATAACCTAATAGCACTAGTAGCAGATTCATGAGTCTTAGAATTAGTCATAACGACAGTTTTAATCCTTAAAGACTTACCATCCTTAGACTTAGCCAAAAAAGAATCATCAATCTTATCCCTTTTTCTACGAACTAAACGCTTAATATAAGCAATACTAAGAGCATAACCAATCAACTCAGTCAAACCCTTATTGTCTTTAACTTCCTTAACACGAAAAGAAGCAATCACGTTTTGTTTCTTCATATCATTAGTAATCATAGCCAGATTCAAACTCAAAGTCTTACCAACCACGTCATTAGGATTATAAACCTGAGTTTCCCCTAAAAAAACATTATTCATAGATTCAGGAGCGTATAAACCATACCAAGCCTTCTTCTTTTTCTTAACAGATACATTTTTTGAAGCCATCATAATCACCTATTCGCTCTCTTGCGCTTCTCCTTCTTGAGGCGCTTTCTTTGCCATTTCCATCTCATCTGACCTTTCTTTTTCCAACGTCTTGAACTTCTTTTCATTTAATTCTTCACAACCACGAATAGTTGCTACTTGAACCTCCCATCATAGCTTTTTTATTGATTTTTAATTCTACAACGCGAAAACGCGCTAGAAACAAAGAAGAGAAAAAAAAGTTTATTTAAAAAGTTTTCTGAACAATAAGATTTAAAAATAACTAATAAAAAATCAAAGGAGAAACCAAGCCAGATTCCTTAATCCTGTCAACAAACAAAGGAGAAATCCTTTTTAAATCCGAATTAGAACGTTGAAAACCATGTTTAAACGCATAAAAATTCTTAGTATCATCAGTAACAACATACAAATCCTTTGAATCAACAACTAAATTACGCGTGTGATACGTAATCTCTATCCTAGGAATCCTATATTTATCAAAACTAGAAGATAAAGAATGTCTAGACGCGCCACCCCACGCATCAAACACAACATCATACTTACCAGACAAATAATCAAAAACCTCACCATTACTCGGAGAAGCACCAAAAGGATGAGCAAAAGAACTAACATTCAATTTATCAACACGATCCCCTAACAAATAATGAAACAACGCTTCAGATAAAACATGTTGCTCAAAAATATTATTCTTAGAAGCCCTAGCATTATTAGGATGAAGAACAGTGTGATGAGCCAAATCATAACCTAAGTCAACAAGCATCTTCATCTTATCAGAAGCAAGATCATCTTGCATAAAAGGCAACCTGAAATTGTTAGGAGTACCATAACTAACAAAGAAAACACCACCTCTACCAAAATCAAAATCGTCATAAAATTTTTCTAAAATGCCAACCGCACTATTATCACAAATAGAACCATCACTTCTTAACATGAATTGACCCGGACCTGCATCATCAAAAGTGAAAAGAACAGGCTTCTTACCCACAGGAACCTTTGAAAAATCACCTTCATAAAACTCAGATAACGAAACACTATAAAAATCATTAACATACAAATCAAACAATAATTTCTTAAAATTCTCAGGACTAATAGTGTATCTATCCTCTTTGTCAGCGAAATTATGAAACATCAAAACAGGAATCCTCTTAGATTCAAACTCATACCTAGCAGATTCTAAATTAACAAGAGAATCCAAAGAACTAACAGAATATTCTTTTTCAACAATATTTGAAGATAATTCAACGTCTTTAGACTGAAAACTAGAATAACTAGAACTAAGAAAAAAAAGAAAAGCCAAATCAAGAATTGCAAAATCCAAGGAATTACGAAGCCCCAACAACATCCCTCTCAGCAACAGAATCAATCAAAGAAACTGCTTTTTCATAAAGATCCTTTCTTTTATTAACCAAATAAGAATTACGAGATAAAGCACTCTTTATTTTACGTAAAGAACTAATATCTTTCGAATTAAAATTCTTATTACTAATCACTTTCTCCAAATTAGACACTCTGCTCTTCCAAGAACGCGCATGAGGTGCACCAACTAACTTATTAGACGAATCCTTAACGTAACTCGCAAGAACATCAGCCACGCATTTCACAGAACCAGAATTATCAGAACTAATATCCGCGATTAAATTAGTATAACAATCAGAACGATAATCCTTAATGTGCGAAGCAGAAAACTTATAAGAACCATTCACAAAATCATCCCGCTCAATTAAAGAATCATCAACATAAGAATCAATAGAACTCGCTGAAACACTCCCTGAAACAACTTTTCTCTTTTTAGATTTAACAGTTTTCTTTAAAAAATCATGAACCTCATATTTACCAAGAACTTTATCCATCTCCGACTTAACAACCTCATACTTATCTTTATCAACAACAACTAATCCAGGAAACTTATCAAAGAAATATTTCAAACCGCTTCTATCCTCAACGTCCTGAAGCAAGTTACCACCTGAAAAAAACCTGCAAATATTAGACCAATACCTCTTATTCACACTTTTTTTTAAATACTCCAAATTAGACTCTTCAACTTTAACTTTATTCTCCAACAAAACCAATTGATCCAAATAACCACGATACCTAGAATTAATCCTATCAGAAGCTTCAACGAATTCAGCAACCCTATACGCTTTAGCTTTTTTTAAAAAAGAAAATTTATTCAAAAAAGATACATACCAATCATTAACGAATCCAAGAACCATTATTTAACCCACTCCTTCTTTAAATGAACAACCCCGCTATAATCAACCAATCTACCCCTATCAGAAATAGTATTGCCTGTACTATTATTAAAATCAATAATTTCTTGCTTAGAAACAGAAACACCAACCCTGGACAAAAAACCATCAAGAGACTCAAAAGTATTAACTTCCTTAAAAGAAGGAAAATCACAATTCAAAACACCATCATACGTCTTAAGATTACCTTCAACCAATAACAAAGGCTGACCCCTAAGCACAAAATTAGGATTCTCAATGTTATTAATACGCGCCAAATCCTTATAAACGTTAACATCACCATAATACTTAGACGCAATACTAGATAAAGAACTACCTTTAGGAATTCTAACCCACCCAGGACCCTTAACATCAACAGAAGAATTATAAGAATCAACAACTATTGATTCTTTCGAACGAGCATTAGACAAAGAAGCCTTAGAACGCAAATCATTCAACAAAGAATCATAACTACTAATTCCCGAACTCACCTTACTTTCCAAATCAACAACTAAATAATTAAGACTATCCTTTTTAGACCGCAACAAACCATACTCTTCCCTCAAATTAACCAACTCAGACTCATACTTTCTAAGCTGATTAGAAGTCCTACGCTCAGCCCTAACAAGCACCCTATCCTCTTTAAATTCAACAAAAGCATTCTTCCAAGAATCAACAGCCAAATCAACAGAATCCTTATTAGAAACATAAGTAATAATACCTGCAAGAGTCAAAACAGCCAAACCAGTCCTAAGACGAGCACGAGAAGAATCAACAAAAGCCCTATGAAAACCAATCTTTAAACCATTATAAAAACCAGAAACCGCACCACCCACCCTAGACTTACCAGTTACAGCCCTATAATGCTTATCAAATGAATTCATAAAAAAAATCAAACAAAACAAATTAAAAACAATTACCACAAAAAAACCGAAAAAAAACAACAAAACAACAAAAAAAACAACCAAAAAAATAAAAAAAAACGAAAAAAAACACAAACAAAAGACGACAAAACAAAAACACAAAAAAAAACGAAAAAAAAGAAAAAGTAAAAGTAAAACTTTTAAATAAACCCAAATTATGAAAAACAAAGAAACACGCGGATATAACTCAGCCTGGTTAGAGTGTCGGTCTCATAAGCCGAAAGTCCCGAGTTCAAATCTCGGTATCCGCATACGGTTACGCTCGTATAACGCATAAGGGTTTCGCCTTCGGCTCAAGCCCTTTTTGTTGTACTTTTTCTCCTTTTATTATTTAATTATTAGTTATTTAGTTATAGTGGAATAAGTGTCCTAAGAACAGAGGGCATCCTACAAAAATATACATTGAACACAAACATCATTATTTTTTATATGCTAAATTATGTTTAGCTCTTTGAGATGTTAATACTTGTCCAACCGCGCCTATGCTAAGAAAAGCCATAATTAAATAAATCCACCAAGTAGACTTTAAGGTTATAAATGCTGTGATAAAAGGTATTGTTAAAAAATGAGCAAGTAATAATCCACCTATAACACCCACAACAATAGCCATAGTAGAATCGTTTTGTTCTTCTTTTGAAATTTCATTTTTCTTTTTTGCCATTAAATATGCGAGTTTGTTATTATAATCTTCATCTTCATCGTATTCTTCATATTCTTTGTATTTTATTATGTTCCAATCTGCATATAATTTTTTTAATTCGTGTTTTTTAAAATAATATCCTTCAGAATCTTCTTCTTGGGAATGATCACCTTCTAAAAAAGCTTCAAAAACATTAAGCCCGTCATTTTTTGTATTATTCTTTATTTTTAATAATAATTTTTTCAAGATTTCTTCAGAAAAAAAATGAACTACACCCAAAGCTAAAATAACATCATATTTTTCTTCAAACTCAAAAGATTCTAAATCAGCAACAACTGTTTTTATTTTTAACTTTCTTTTCTTTGCTTCTTTGCTTAATTCTTTTATTGCAGTTTTTGAAATATCTACGCAAGTAACATCAAATCCCTTTTCTGCTAAATGAAGACTATTTCCTCCTTCTCCACAACCTAAATCTAAAACTTTCCCACTCGTTTTATTTTTTAATAGTTCGTGAATTATAGTTTCATCATATTCAAATGTAAATTCATAATTATTACTAGAAAACACATTTCTTTCAAAAAAATATTTTTCTTCAGTCATGTCATATTACCTTCAGATATTTCTTAAATCTAATCTTTTTACAATAATACTTACAAAGCTATTCAAGTCTTTTCTTTTAATTTAGCAATTAAACAATAATGGTTGTGTTTATCGGTGTAAATTTCGAATATTTTAAAGTTCTTGAAATATTTTTTTAATAGTGCTTTTGTATAGATGTAATGAGGAACTCCTTTTTCAGGTCCGTCAAGCATAATATATGTTCTTGGTTCTATAAGTTTTACTTTAGATGCTCTTCCTTTCATTTTGTTTTTCGTGACTGTAATAAAAACTAATCCGTTTGGTTTGAGCACTCTTTCAATTTCTGAAATGCAAAAATTGATTTCTTTTAATTTTGCATGATGTATTACTTGAGTAGAAATTATTGCATCAAAAGTATTATCTTTGTAAGGGAAAGGTTTGTAGCAAGAGGAATTTTTTAGTTTTGCTTTTAATTTTAATTCATTAAGCCACGACCTTGTATGTTTTAAACCAGATTCAGAATTATCCATACCATAAACATCAAAACCTTCTTTTGAAAGTAAAACGATGTGCCTACCTGAACCGCATCCAAGATCAAGAACTTTTTTTACTTTATTTTTTTTAAAAAGATTTATGACTTTATTCATATCTTCGTGTGGCTTATGAAAAACTTTTCCGCTTTTTTTAAATATTGCATCCCAACCCATAAACATCTTATATACAGACATTTATATATAAATTTTTGGAAAGAACTGGCTAATAGGAACTTCTTTGTTTTCTGAAAAAAATTCACAATATTGCTTTTTCATACAAATTAATAATTGAAAAAGAAACATTTATAAGAATCAAGCACTCAATACGTTTTGTAAGTAATTCTTTTAATCAAAACCGAACAAAGACACGTGTTCGCACATCGCTGTGTGGGAATCATCTCAGTATCTGCAGTTATTATTTATTAGTGATTAATTTATTCTTTTTTAGAAATTTTTTGAAAAAAACTAAGAAATATTTATAAAATGAAACTTGTTTATTGTTATTATGAACTACGGCGCACAATCTTTAATTCACGAAAAAACATATTTGAAAAAGTTTAATTTGATATATGGTAAATTAAATAGCAAGCCTGATAAAGTTTTAAAAAGATATAAATCTTTTTTAAATTATAAAACTAAATCTTTTTGTTTGTTATCTTTATTTGATTCCGATACTCAAATTAAATTAAATTCTATAGATGACATATTGACAATAAGAAATATTAAGTAACTTATTTTAATGCTTTAATTAAACTAGTTTTTATTTTTTTACAAGAAAAAATTATTTCTTTCTCATGGAATTTAGGAACCCAATTAAAATTTTTGTCTACAAAATCACTCAGTATAAAAATAGAAGAAACTTGTACATCTCTATATTTAGCTATCGTAAAAAGTGCCGCAGACTCCATATCTATACAAACCGTACCTTCTTTTCTATATTTTTCCGCTTTCTTCTTAGATTCTTTATATCCTGCATCAGTAGTCCAAGAAATGCCTTCCTTAAAAAATATATTATCAGACTTAAAAAAATCTTTTATTTTATTATTTAAAGAGCCACTAGGATATGCATATTTTGATGCTTTTTCATAATGATAAGAAACACCTTCATCCCTAATAGATTTATCACATAAATAAATATCTCCTGCATTACCCTCAGAAATACTCCCACTTATACCAACAGTTATGAATCTTTTTACACCTCTGACAATTAATCTTTCAAATAATAAAGAAGATAAAGGCGCACCTATTCCAAATACAATCACACCACATTTATGTTTATTAAATATCAGTTCATAAAATTCATATTGACCTAATAAAGTCTCAACTAAAATTAATTTCTCACCATCTACAAATGAATTGAATAATTCTTTTTGAAAGAATATAAAACAAGCATCAGGATATTGTTTTTTATGAGAAAATTTCAATTCATACATATATTCATCTTCAGGAGTAATTATGTCCTCATCATAAGGATTATTATCTAATATTGGAATTTCATTCATTTTTATATAACTCAGTAGGAAATTTGTTCCCATCAAACAATACAGATACAAGGAAGCTTTTTTTATTTATATTATTTATGTTTCTTCTAGTAGTAGAATCATATTTCTTTATTTCATTGAGTAACTTGATACTTGGTTCTTGAGCTATTTCTTCTAAAGACTTGAAATTTGTTCCTAAATGATAGCCTGTACAATCATCAACTAAAGATACACAATAATTTTGTCTTAACAACCTTAACCCAAAATCTTCATCAAACCCACCCCACGAAACAAAATCTTCATCTATCCCATTTAAATCGTAAAAAATGCTTTTTTTTATTCCTAAATTGCCACCCCACACCTTAGAATGAAAATCTATGTCTTTGAGTACTCCTTTCCTAGGATCAATATCAGATATCAAACCCTTTTGAAGTTTGTTAAATCTTTTATTTTTAATATCTTCAAAAGAAATTTGAGACAAAAAGTCTGTTGTTACATAAAGAAGTCTGCCTAAAACTACTTTTTGAGAATTTTGTTCAAAATGATTTTCATAATCTTGAATCCATTGAGGAACAGTTATTATATCATCATCTAAAAAGATTAAATATTTCCCTTCAGCGAACTTAGCCCCTATATTTCTCATTTGTGGAACATTATAACCTTCTTTATCCAATCTTATGTATCTGCAAGGAATTTTTGAAGAATATAAATAATCCTTACAAAAATCTTTTGTGCCATCCTCAGATCCATCATCAACAATATTAATTTCAAAATTTTTATTTGATTGATTCTCTAAACTAACTAATGTTTTTTTAAGAGTTTCTTGTCTGTTGAATGTTGTTAAAATTACAGTGTATTTCGCCATTTTTATTTATCCAACCTCCTAATTTCAATGTCATTTTTGTTTAAAAAATGAAAAATATCCTCTAGATTTTTTGAATAATCACCCAACATATAATTGTGATGTAACAATATTCCTAAAAAACCATCTCTCTTTAGTTTCTTTTCAATATGAGGTATTAATGTTGCAGAATCATAAATTTTTTTTGTTGTATAATTTTCAATAATATCAATATTAACCGGAATAGACATAATTTTTTCCGATATCAACTCTATTTCAGAACCATATCCTGATATTAAATCATAATTTTGTTCAATCAACAATTCAATTTGAGGAAATTCATGTCGGGGAGGCACAAATGACAAGACATTATTGTCAAAAAAATTTGAGAACAATAATTTGCCTTTTTGTAATCTTTTTGTATTATCTGCAATAGAAATGCTTGAATGAAACTCACTATAATCTCCATTATGAGCAACATAATTTGTTCCATGATTAAACCCATGTTGCATAGTAAAAATATTGTCATCATATAACAATTTTGCCGAATCAAAATCCATAAACCGGATTTCTGATGGTATAACTGCCACATTTAAAGGAATATTTCTATCAATAAAGAGCTTTGCTAAAACTTTAAATTTATCATTATCATAACCGACATCGTCATCTCTAA
Organism: Candidatus Woesearchaeota archaeon; assembly: GCA_020854775.1. Taxonomy (NCBI): domain Archaea; kingdom Nanobdellati; phylum Candidatus Woesearchaeota; species Candidatus Woesearchaeota archaeon. The sequence continues at coordinate 12,638 of JAHKLZ010000008.1, forward strand.
AAAATGCAAAAGGTTTAACACTAATTTTTCTTGAGATTTTTTTCATTCTCCAATCCGGTACATAATCAATATTATTCATTTTCTGGAACTATTATATCGTTATTTATTAAATCGTCAAAATCAAATAACACATCTTTTTTTTCAAAACTTTTTTTAGAATTTAATAATTTTAAAGTATTATCATCAAATCTTATAAAATCCCCAATATAATCATTATAAACTCCTTTATGAGATACATAACACCAAGGAGCCAAGACAAAATAATCAGAAGACTTTTTTGTTTTTAAAATTAATTTTTTATTTTTGACCACATTTTCAAAAACTCGTAAATATTTTTCTAACATACTTTGATAATTAAAATTTGTTTTAATATAATTATGAACAATAGTAAAATCTTTTTTTGGAGAATCAAATATTTTAATAATTTGTTTATTTAATAAAAGTTCATCTTTATAATCTATTAAATTTACACAATCCATGTTTTCAGGCAAGTTATATCTTAAAGCACATAATGAACAACACGGTTTAGAATCAGTATCATTACGCTTTTTTAATATTTATGGACCTAAACAAGATTCAAGAATGGTAATTCCTAGATTTTTTGAACAAGCAATTTCAAATAAACCCATCCCGATTTATGGTTCCGGACAACAAACAAGAGATTTTACATACATTGATGATGCAATTAAAGCAACAATACTTTTAAGTGAAAAAAGTAAAGGTTGCGAAATAGTCAACATAGCTAATGAGAAAGAATTAAATATTAAAGATTTAGCAGAAAAAATACTCACAATCACAAATTCTTCTTCCAAAATAGAATTTATTAATACCATAAATAAAAGATATGATTATGAAGTTGAAAGAAGATTTGGTTGCGCTGAAAAATTATTTTCAATTACTAAATATAAACCTAAAACAAATATAGATGAAGGATTAAGAAAAATTTTTGAACACTACAATAAAAATAATTAGGATAGATATTAAATTAGTAATTATTTATCAAACAACTATTCATTAAAATATTAGCGCTTATTCACAATAGAGAACAAATTCTTCTTAAAAGAACAAAAATTAACAAGTGTTAATTAAATTTAACAAAAAGTAGTAAAAAAAGAAACATTCATAAGATTCAATCACTCATTATGTTTTGTAAGTAATTCTTTTAATCAAAACCGAACAAAGACACGTGTTCGCACATCGCTGTGTAAAAATCATCTCAGTATCTGCAGTTATTACCATTTAGTATCAAATACTCTGTGTTTCTTTTGAAAATCATTTCATCAAAACACATTTTTAGAAAACTTTATATACTAAATGTGGTTAATATTAACCAAATATGGATAATAAGTATAAAGTTGTGCTTTTTCTTGCAAAGAAAAATGAATCATACACTTTGCTAGAATTAAGTAAACAAGTAAAAATTCCTTATACAACGCTTCTCAGAGTAGTTAATAAACTAAACGATGTAACTACGACGATTACAAAAGGCAAGTCTAAATTAATACAAATAAAATGGAACGACATAACGACTTCTATGCTCGTTGTTGCATCTTTTGAAGAAAAAAAAGAATTCTTAAAAAAACATCCATTAATCAAGAAAATATCTGAGCAAGTTCAAGATATTGCTTTAGTTTTTGGAAGTTATGCTAAAGGCACACAAAAAAAAAACAGCGACATAGATTTAATCATAATAAATACTAAAGGTGAGAAGAGTGTTAGTTTTTCTAATTTAGAGATTTTGTACGACATAAAAATAAACCCTATGTTTTTTACAAAAAAAGAATTTAAACTAATGCTTCGAGACAAAGAAGAAAACGTAGCAAAACAAGCACTAAAAAATCACGTATTACTTACTGGATTTAAAGAATTCTGGGAGGAAGTAAAAAATGCAATTTCAAAAAGAAATATATAATGAAAAGTTCAAAAAACTCTTAAAAGAAGATTTAATAGTGAACTCGAATGCTCAATTCAAGATCAAATTATTTTTGAAAAAAGCCGAAAACAGTTATTTAATTGCGAATCATCATAAAACTCAAAAAGAAAATCCTGAACAAATATATTGGTGGCAATGGGCAATCACAATAAGTTATTACTCAATGCTTTATGCAGCTAAAGCAGCAATTCTTCAAAAAGGATACGAAGTAAAAACACACGAAGCAGCAGAAGTTGCTCTTGGACATTTACTCGTACCAAATAAATTAGAACTCGAAGACTTAGAATTATTAAATCAAACACATAAAGCATTCGAAGAAGAATACATAACATATTTTCAAGACGCAAGAATAGAAAGTAGCACCTCAAGATATCAAGCAAGACCATCATACACCGAAAAAAGAGTAACTGAGATATTAAAAAACGCGAAGAAATTCATAAACAAAATAGATAAAATACTTGAGTAATCCATATGATAAATAAAAAACTTTCATGCGGATTTGAAATGCCTGCTTTAGGTATTGGCACTTATTCTTTTGGTGGTGAATATGAACGTGATGAATCTAGAAAAGATGAATGGATTCAAGCAATCAAGGACGCGATAGAGTTAGGTTATACTCATATTGATACCGCAGAAATTTATGGTGCGGTTTTTACTGAGGAATTGGTTGCTGAGGCAATACGAGGCGTTGATAGGTCTAAGCTATTCTTAACTTCTAAGGTTTGGCCCACTAATTTTTCGTACGACTCTGTTTTAGAATCTGCTAAAGCTTCACTTAAAAGGCTTAATACAACTTATTTAGATTTGTATTTGCTTCATTCATTCAACCCAAATATTCCATTAAGTGAAACTATGCGTGCTATGAATGAATTAGTTGATAAAGGCTTAGTTAAGCATGTTGGTGTTTGTAATTTTACTGCTAAGCAATTATTAGATGCTCAGAAAGTTTCTAAAGCTAAAATCGTTGTGAATCAAATGAAGCACAGTTTATGGGTTAAAAACAAGCCTGATATTGAAACCTTTAAGTTTTGTCAAGAAAATGATATCTTGATTACTGCGTACAAGATTTTTGGCAGAAACAAAATAAATAACGATAAAATTGATTTGCTTGAAGAAATGAGTAAAAAATACGAGTTAAGTGTACATCAATTAATGATTGCCTGGGTTTTATCAAAGAAAAACTTCACAACAATCTTTACATCAATGCATAAAGATCATTTAAAATCTAACTTGGATGCTCTAAATGTAAGAATAACTTCTGATGATGTAGCCTTATTAGATGAAGAATTGTTAATAAATAGATTTAACTAAAATTTTAATCATTTTATTCTTTTTGCATAAATTACTCTAATCATCAGATTTGAGTTTCTGCTTTTTACTTGATAGTGTTTTTCAATCTTAAAGTTGGTACTCAATAATTTAGTAAAGTCTTCGTATGAAATAAATGTTGTGTAGTGGCCTTTTTTGTTAATTATCCAATTTCTTTTATTTGGATGTTTAGGAAGCTTCTTATTTTCTTCACAATTACTTATGCTATGAACATAAAAATATCCTCCTATGTTTAAATTTTCTAAAAGTGCTTCTTTATAAGTTTTCCAATAATATCTCCTAATATGATGTAAACATCCACAATCAATAACTACGTCGAACTTATTTTTTGATTCATACTTTAGTATGCTGGAAACTTGAAAGCTAGGATTTACTTTTTGTTTAATAGAATTAATCTTAGCAATTTTTATTGCTGTTTTTGAAAAATCTACCCCTGTTGATTTAAATCCTTTTTTTTGAAAGAATATTGTGTTTTTACCGTTACCACAACCTATATCTAATAAACATCCTCTTATTTTTTTTAATTTCAAAAAATCATTGAATTTTTTAACAGATTCATCTATTTCTTCTGTTTTATATGCTTGATGTGATTCTTTGCTCCAACTATGTTCCATGTATTTTTTTTCAAGTATATCTTTTATCATTATTTAACATAAACAAAGTATTTTTATTTAAATAATCATTGTTTTATGTTTTTTATTCTAATTGTTCATTTTTCAATATTTTTATAAATGACTAGTGCACTCTTGTTCTTATGGGAGCTAATAAACAAGAATTTAGTAAAGGAATCTCTGTGTCTAAGGATGAGAATTTCTCTGAGTGGTACACTGAGCTAATACAGAAAGCTGAGCTAGCAGATATGCGTTATAATGTTAAAGGATTTATTTGTTATATGCCTTGGTCAACAATTAGTATTAAAGAGATGTATAAAAAGTATGAGTCTGCTTTGGAAAAAACAGGTCATTTACCTCTTGTTATGCCTTCCGTTATTCCTGAGAGTAATTTCTTGTTGGAAGCTGAGCACGTTGAAGGTTTTGCTCCTGAAGTCTTCTGGGTTACTGAGACCGGAGATGGTCAGAAGTTGCAGGAAAAACTTGCTTTAAGACCTACTAGCGAGACTGCTTTATATAAAATGTATAGTTACTGGGTTAGGAGTTATAATGATTTGCCGTTTAAGAGGTATCAGTCTTGTCAGGTTTGGAGAGCTGAAGCCACTAAGGCGACTCGTCCATTTTTTAGAGCCAGGGAGTTTCATTGGATTGAGGCTCATAACGTTTTTGCTACTCTTGATGATGCTAGGGCTCAAGTCGTTGAAGATATGAATATTGCTTACGATATTCTTGGTAATGAATTCGCGATTCCTGTTTTGTTTTTTCAAAGACCTGAATGGGATAAGTTCCCTGGCGCCATTCATACTTACGCAGCGGATGCTTTGATGGATTCAGGTAAGGTTTTGCAATTACCTTCTACTCATTTGCTTGGTCAAAATTTTTCTAAGCCTTTTAATGTTAAGTTCATGGATAAGGACGGTGAAGAAAAGCACGGTTTTATTACTTGTTATGGTCCTGCTATTAGTAGGATTTATGGAGCTATGATTTCTATTCTTGGTGATGATCAAGGATTAATTCTTCCTTTTGATTTGGCCCCTAAACAAGTAGTCATAGTGCCTGTTTTGTTTAAGGGTAAAGAAGAACAAATTATTAAGAAGTGCGAGGAATTAAAAGCTTCTTTGGAAAAAGATTATTTAGTGGAGCTTGATTTAAGAGATATTAGTCCTGGTGAGAAATATAATCATTGGGAGCTTAAAGGAGTTCCTGTGAGATTAGAGCTAGGCCCTAAGGATTTGGAAAAGAACCAAGTTGTTTTGGTTAAGAGAACTGATAAGAAAAAAGAGTTTGTTTCTTTGAAGGATTTAAGTAATGTTTTAATTAATATTAAAAAGAGTTACACTAAAGAATTAAGAGATAAACAAATGCAGAAATTTAATGATTACATAGTTGATTGCGATACTATTAGCGACATAAAAAAAGTTGTAGATAATAAGAAAATGGCAAGAACAGGTATGTGTTCTATTGATATGGATTCTTATTCTTGTGCTGAAAAGATAGAGAAGCAAACTGATTCTTTTGTTCGTGGTAAAAAATTTGATGAAGAAAACACGAAGAAGAAATGTGTTGCTTGTGGTAAACCTGCGAGCGTAACTGTTTATGTCGCTAAGAGTTATTGATTGAGCCTTCTTGCCAGTCTTTGAGTATGGTTCTGCTTACTCTGTCGATGTCAGGCAAGTTACCTTTTTTTAAGATTTTTCTTTTTTTTGCTATTAATTCTATTTTTTCTTCTCCTTCTAATTCTTCAGGTATTTCGTAGTATTTTTCTATTAATCCAGGGAATTCTTCTAATATTCTTAGCACTACTAAATCAGGGTCTTTTATTTTGTTGTAATCAACAGTTCCTATCATTGCGTGTTTTTCTTTGTTTTTTTCACTGTAAGGAACCACTCCCGGAGTGTCTAAAAACACTATTTTGTTATCTGCTCTTATTCTTTGTATTCCTTTTGTGAATCCACTGACACTACTAACTCCTGCTGAGCTTCTTCCATTCATAGCATTTATCAAAGAAGATTTACCCACGTTAGGATATCCTAGTACACCTACTTGATAACATGTTTTTTCTGGATAGTGTTGTTTTCCTAGAATTATTAGTTTTTCTCTTAGCATTTTTAAGCCGTGATACTTAGTTGAAGAAACAAATATTGAAGGCTTAAATATTTTTTTTAGGTTTTCCGAGTCTTTTTGTTGTATTAAGTCACATTTTGTTAAAACATATATGAATGGTTTTTTTGTTCTTAATATTTTGTCTTCTACTTCTTTGTTTCTTGTTTCTAAGCTAAGACGAGAATCTATTATTAATAGTAAGATATCTGCTTCTTTAATTACTTTGTTTACCGCGTTCCAAAAGTTAACCATGAACATTAGTAAATTTTTTAATTATTTAAAGTGAACGAAAACAAACAAATCTTAAAAAAACTAATTAATCACTACTTTTAAATAGTTAATTGATAGAAAGATTTATAAATCTGATAAATTTTCTAAAAGCACCCCAAAAAAAAAACACAGAGGTAAAAATATGTTAAATAACGTAAAAAAAACAATAAAAGTAATGCTAAACACAGAATCCGTGCAAAGATTAAACAGAATAAGAGACAATTCAATAGAACAAATGTACGGAAACTTTAGAAACGGACATAATCCAGAAGACATAGTAGAAAAAATAAAATCATACCAAAGATTCGAAAAAGGAATAACACCATCAGAAATAATAACTTATCTAGCTCTAAGAAAAGCAGTGAGTTTCGGAGAAAAACTAGAAACAGCAGATCCTAAATTCATATACAATGCAGGAATGGAAAGAATAAAACTATACACAGACAACATAGTAGAACCACTAGGAATAACTCAAAGAGACATAACAGACACATTCAAAAAACAATACAATAAGTTCCTGAAAAACTAAAAAAAAATTTTTATTTTTTTAAATTCTTTTCAATATCAGCCTTGAATCTTTCAAGAGTTTTAATTAAGTGTTCAGGTTGAGTCTTCAAATTAATAGCTGCTTCTTCTAAGACGTTACCTTTAGATTTTTCTTTACTTTCAAGTTTTAACTCTTGAAGCTTTCCTTTCTTAGATTTTTTCCAAGCCTCAAACAATTCCTGCGCCCTAGAAGGAATCTGTTCTGCTTCACAACCAAGAAGCAATTTTGCTTCATTTATAGTCTGTCTTTCTTTTTCAAAAAAATTCTCAGCAGCAGCACCAGCTATGAATTCAAGCCTTATCACACCGTCCTGAATCTTACTAGTCCTAATAATCTTTATCCTTCCAACATCACCAGTAACATCTAAATGAGTACCACCACAAGCCTCAACATCAAAATCAAGAACATTAACAATTCTTAATTCCTTACCAGGAACCGCGCCACCTTGATAAATACGGACACCATACTGCGCTTCAGCTACGTTACGCTTCATAAAAGATTTGTAAATAGGACGATTCTGCGCGACTACTTCATTAGCCAAATCCTCTATTTTTTTAATTTCATCAGAAGATAATTGTTCATAATGAGTAATATCTAACCTACTCTTCTCCAACGTCTTAGAAGCACCCGCTTGCCAAACATGATCGCCAAGAATTCTTTTTGAAGAACCAGTAAGTAAATGCGTAGCGGTGTGATGCTGAGCCAATTGCATACGCCTATCAAAATCTATTTTACACTCAACAACAACCCCTTCTTTAAAATTAATATTTTTAAGTTCGTGTAAAACAATGTTTCCTTGTTTTTTCACACTAATAACTTCTTCTCCATTAATAGTTCCCAAATCATGAATTTGACCACCACTAGTAGGATAAAAAGCAGTACTATCAAGAATAACAAAATAAGAACTTTGTTTAATAATCTTTATCACGTTAGCTTTAAAATGAACCAAATCATAATGATTATAATACAAAATCTTTGTATTATTAACACCTTCTAATTCGAATTTCTCCTCAACAATTAATTCTTTTTTTTCAGACAATGCGTGCTTCTCAGTGATTAAAGAATAAAAATTATCAGGAATCTCAACAATTACTCCTTTCTTCTTAGCTTCTTCCCTAATAACTTCAGGATCCACGCCGTTACTATCATACACCTCTATTAATTTATCAACAGTTATTTCTTTCTGAATAAGTTTCTCAACTAATTTTTTGTTTCTCTCCTTACTTTCATCATATTTTTGTTTTTCAACCAAAAGAATCTTCTTTACATGACTTAGATTATTTGATAATTCAGGAAATAAACTCTTCAAAGAAGAAGCATGCCACTCACAAACATCACCCAAATCTAAATCCCAATTATTTTCATCAATGAATCTTAAAGCTCTACGAAGAATCATCCTTAAATTATAACCTCCTTTAACATTAGAAGGAAGAGCACCATCACTTATTGCGACTAACAAACTCCTAGAGTGCTCAGCAACTGAATACAAAGCTCTTAAAGGTAATAATTTATTTTTTAATTCATCAACACCCATACTCATTCTCTTAGCCACCAAGGACCAAGAATCATTCATATTATCAGATTCATCCATGTTCAACAAAGAACCAAAAGGTAAATACTTCTTCAAAAATACTTCGTCGCGTTCAACACCTGTTTTTTTAATTAATTTATTCATCACATCAGGAAAAACAGCATCATAAATAGTGCCAGAACCTTGAGAGAACCAAGCGATGCGCTCATGACCCATACCCATATCCAAAACTTTTAATTTAAGATTCTTAGGACCATCAAGCGTTTGTTCAAATAACATATAAACTTGATTAGCTAATTCCGCGCCGCGACAAAAGAACTCCATGCAAGAACCAAAATTACCACCACCAGCCCAAGCATCTTCATGAATCAACAATTCTTTCTCAGGAATACCAACAACTATGATGAACCAATCAAGCAAATCCTTAAAATATTTATCTTGATCCCAATCCTGCTCAGACATAAACGCGTGCTGACCAATCATAACGAACCCTGTATGATGAGACATAGTTATACCCACGTTATCAACATCATTAAACCTCAAAGAAAATTGAGGAACAACTAAAGGATTCGCAGGAGGATCAACATCACCATTCACAACGTAAGGCTGAAAATCATAAATGCTAGCCTGAACAAAATCCGTATCTTCACGCCAACGAGCAACCACTGAATAACGAGGAATAGGCGTATACCCCCTAGAACTCATAAAATCAGAAAATTCTTTCCAAACCTGAACATAAGACATATTCTTATTAACAACGAAATCATCAAAGAACTGAAAACCCCCACTACACGAAGGCTCACCACACAAAGTCCTTTCTAAATCTTTAGTCCAAAAATAAACACCACAAGAACAATGCTTACGAACAAAACCCTCCTCAACAAGTTTCTTAGTTGGAAAATATTCATCAGGATTCTTATTAACTTCTAATTTGAATTCTTTCTTGACTTGCTTATCCGGTTTCACATAATCACCTAGTATTTAATAAAAGAAAACTTTTTTGTTTTTATATGTTACTATAAAAACAAATTAAGAATACTTAGCGATTAAACTTAGTAATTCATCTCCGAACTTCTTTATTTTCTCAGAACCAATACCTTTAACAAGACCTAGTTCATCTACATCCAAAGGAGCTTTTTCTATTAATTCTAGAAGAGTAGAATCATGAAAAATAGTAAAAGCAGGAATTCCTAAAGAAATACTCTTATTTTTTCTCCAAACCTTTAACTCTTCTAAAAGTAACAACTTAGCTTTATTATTCAAACGAGAATCAACAAAAGACTCCGATAAAACATCTTTTTTTCCTTTATCACTAAACATGAACTTAGCAGATTTACCTTTCTCAGCCAATAAACGCATCTCAGAAGAAATAAAATAAGAAGGATTTTTACCCGAATAAGTCATCACGAGTTTTTTCTTAGCCCTACTAACAGCTACGTAAAACAAACGACGCTCCTCTTCTTCTTTATCATAATCCTTAATCTTAATAAGCTCAGCAACAGGGTGCTCAGAAGTCTTACAAGGAAAATTCATAGAGTTACAACCAAGAACAAAAACTAATTCAGATTCTAAACCCTTAATTGCGTGAACCGTAGCCAAAGTAACTTCTCCTTTCTTAGCATCAACTTTCTTAATTTGTTCATCACTCTTCACAACGTGAGAAACATTATTATTTTTAAGAAGCCTAGAAAATTCATTAAGCGTCTTATTAGTGCGAGCAAGAACAAAAATTTCTTCTCTAGGAATTTCAGAACCTAGAATTGCTTGAAGAACAAATAAATGCTCTTCTTCCTCTGACTTAAATTTTAAAAGCTTCAAAAAACCTTCTTCTTCCAACACAGATTCTAAGTCAGGCATATTCAATTTTTTAATCGCCAAATTCATAAATTGAACCAACAATTTTTGAGAACGATAATTTTTTCTTAAAAAAATAACTTCTACATCATCATGACTTTGTTCAAATTCCATTATGAACTTAATATCAGAACCACGCCAACCAAAAATAGATTGTCTAGGATCACCAACACAAAACAAATTCTCAGAATTTAACAATTCAACCAAATCCATCTGAGAAGAATTAACATCTTGAAATTCATCAATTAAAATATGATCAAATTCAGGAACTAAAGAAGAATTATTTCTAAAAAAAGATAAAGCATCAAGTAACTGATCAGAAAAATCACGAAGACCCCTCTCAGCCATGTATTCCTCTAATTCTTTACAAGTATTATACAGTAATTGAGCGCTTCTTAAAGAACTAGAAGGCGCATCCTTAGAAAAATCAACTAATCCACCTCTTGCCTTAAAAGTATCCAAAGCCAAAAAACAATCATTCATGAATATGGCTGCTAATTGATCATCAGTTTTACCGCGTCTTTGAGCATAAGAAAAATAAATACTTAAAGCATCTCTTAAATTCAAACCTTGCTCTTGCAAAGCCCTCCTAATACCAACAATTTTATCTTTAAAAGACATAACCCTTACGGGCTTATCATAAATCAAATCGTTATGCAATCTTAAAACTTTTTCACAAAAAGAATTAAAAGTTTCAACCCTAGCATTAGTAATTCCTGAAGATTCTAATCTATACATCATTTCTTGTCTTGCTTTCCTAGTAAAAGTAATCGCTAAAATCCTAGAAGGATTAACACCCCTGTACTTAATCAAGAATTCCACTCTCTTAGTTAAAACCCTAGTCTTACCAGAACCCGCACCCGCGACACAAACAACGTTCTTAGAAGGAGTAACCACTGCTTTTTTTTGTTCATCATTCAAATCTTTAAGAAAAAAATCAAAATTCTTAAACAATTCTTTCTCAGAGCTTGAAATAAAAGTTTTTTGATTATTAGAAAAAGCCAATTTTCGTTTAAAAAAAGTAGGCTTACGAAGCTCATCAACACCCTTCACAGAAATCTTTAAGACCTTAGCATATTTGTTAATAGTACTAAAAGAGATTTGTTCAATGAAACCATGCCTTATCAGAGAATCAACAACCATGCTTAATTCTTCTTTAGAATAAGCCAAATCACCAAAACAATTTAATTCATGCAATTTATTACGCTCAACAGAAGGATTATTAATATCACCAATTAAAATATCAATCAATAAATTTTTCCCAACATTAAAAGGAACCTCTTTTAAAGCTCTCAAAACAAGTAAATAATCTTTTTCGTCCATAAAATCACTCTAATAAATAAAAGGATTAGAAAAAACCTTTTTAATGATTGCGCATAAATGACTAGTGCAAAAAAAATAAAAAAAAAAGTTCTTAAGAGCAACCAGTAGTATTGCCACAATCTTCACAAACAGCACAACTACCACTTCTCTTAAGCTTCATAGATCCACAACCAGAACATTGCTCACCAGTATAACCCTTAGATTTAGCTTCATAAACCTCTGCTTCTTTTCCAGATATTCTTAGTTGTCTTTCCTTCGAAGGCTCAGGTAATTTAGTATCTGATTTAGTATCTGAAGCCTCCATGGTTTTAACGTGGACAAAGTCCTTTCTACCAAGATACTCATAACCAAGAGTTCTAAACACATAATCCAATATGGACGTAGCGTTTTTAATCACAGGATGACCCATAACCATACCTGCGGGTTCAAATCTTGTAAATGTAAAAGAATCCACGAATTCTTCTAAAGGAACACCATACTGCAATCCCTTAGATATAGCTACTGCGAAACAATTCAATAAAGCACCATAAGAAGCGCCTTCCTTGTAAGTATCAAGGAAAATCTCTCCTAAAGAACCATCTGCATATTCGCCTGTTCTAAGGAAAACTTTTTGACCACCAACAACTGCTTCTTGAACAAAACCCGTGCGCTTAGCAGGCATCTTTTTTTGCTTAAGCTTATACACAACTTGCTCATGAATCTTCTTACTATCAACAGTTTCATCAATGTCATCAGATTGCTTAAGCAACAATAATTCTGCATCTTCCTCAGAAGACGAACTAAGCGGTTGACTAAGCTTACACCCATCCCTGTAAAGAGCAACTGCTTTAACCATTAATTTCCAAGCATCTTTATGAGCACGAGCAACATCATTAATACTAGCATGCTTATCCATGTTAATAGTTTTACTAATAGCCCCTGAGATAAAAGGTTGAACCGCAGCCATCATTTGAATATGACCTGAATAATTAATGAATCTTTCACCAGTTTTACCACATCTATTCGCACAATCAAACACAGAAATATGCTCTTGCTTAAGATGAGGTGCCCCCTCAACAGTCATAGTACCACAAACATACTTCTCTGCTTTAGCAATATCTTCTTTAGAAAAACCAAGAGCTTCCAAAACATTAAGCTCAGGCTTATTTATTTGCTCATCAGTGAAACCAAGCTCTTTAAGAGCATCATCTCCTAGAGTCCACTTAGTGAAAGCATATTTCAACTCAAAAACAGTTTTAAGCTGAGACTCAACTTTTTGAATAGCCACGTCAGTGAAACCTTTTTCTTTTAAAGATTCATGATTAATACCAGGACTATCTTTTAAAGTCCCACTACCAACACAATAAGTAACTATTTCTTTAATTTCTTGATCATTATAGCCAAGAACTTCAAGAGCAGAAGGAACTGATTGGTTAACAATCTTAAAAAAACCTCCCCCAGCTAACTTTTTGAATTTGACTAAAGCAAAATCAGGCTCAATACCAGTAGTATCACAATCCATGACTAACCCGATCGTGCCCGTAGGCGCAAGAACAGTTACTTGAGCGTTCCTATAACCATACTCTTCACCCCAAGATAATGCATTATCCCAACAAGAACGAGCATGTTTAATCATATAATCAGGACAAGCTTCAGGACTTAAACCAACAGGCTTAATAGTTAAACCTTCATACTCAGAAGGCTTAGCATTATACGCTGCGCGTCTATGATTTCTAATTACACGAAGCATATCATCTCTGTTATTATCATATCTTGAAAAAGGACCTTGAGCTCTAGCAAGTTCAGCAGAAGTAGTATAGCTCTGACCACCCATTATAGCAGTAATAGAAGACGCAAAACCTCTTCCTTCCGGACTATCATATGCTAAGCCCATCCTCATCAATAAAGCACCAATGTTAGCGTAACCTAAACCAAGGGTTCTGTACAAATAACTCTTTTGAGCAATTTCCTTACTAGGAAACTGAGCCATCAAAACAGAAATCTCTAAGACAGTAGTCCATAAACGCACCGCGTGTTTAAACTTATCAACATCAAACATCTTGGTACCTTCATCATAAAACTTAGTCAAATTAAGACTGGCCAAATTACAAGCAGTATCATCCAAGAACATGTATTCAGAACAAGGATTACTAGCATTAATTCTTCCATCGTTAGGACATGTATGCCACTCATTTATAGTATCATCAAATTGAACACCTGGATCCGCACTCATCCAAGAAGAATAATTAATCAAATCCCAAAGCTTAGAAGCCTTAATTGTTTTGTGAACCTTACCATCAGTTCTTCTAAGTAAGTGCCAATCATCATCTTTATGCAAAGCTTCAAAAAACTTGTTAGGAACACGAACAGAGTTATTACTGTTTTGTCCAGCAACAGTCAAATAAGCTTCAGATTCATAATTAGAATCCATAACTAAAAAATCAATTTCTTTTTTATCTTGCTTAACAAGCATCAAAGCACGCTGAACATAATTAATAGAAACATCAGCATCAAGCGCTTTTTTAACTGCTTTTCTTAAAACAGCATTTTCTTTAAGATTAACTGATTTCTTTTCATACGCAATTTTCATTATGTTATTAAGATGATTCTTACAAGTAATACTACCTTGAACAAGCGCAGCTACTTTTTGTTCTTCTTTCATCTTCCAAGAAACAAAATCTTCAATTTCTGGATGATCAAGATCTAAACAAACCATTTTAGCAGCTCTACGAGTAGTACCTCCTGATTTAATAGCACCAGCAGCCCTATCAAAAACAGTTAAAAAAGATAACAAACCAGAAGATTTTCCACCACCAGATAAGTGTTCGCCTTTACCTCTAATCGTAGAGAAATTAGTACCTGTGCCAGAACCATATTTGAATAATCTTACTTCCCTGGTTATTAAATCAAATAAGCCACCTTCATTCACTAAGTCATCTCTTATTGTTTGAATAAAACAAGCATGAGGCTGTGGCCTACTATAAGCATCTTCTGATTTTCTGACTTCACCACTTTCAGGATCCGCGTAGAAATGACCTTGAGGTTCCCCTCTGATGCCATAAGCAGTAAATAATCCTGTATTAAACCATTGCGGACTGTTAGGCGCGCACATTTGATTAAGCAACATATACACTAATTCATCATAAAACGCGGCCGCATCATTATCTGATTTGAAATAACCGTAACGAACACCCCAATCAGTCCAACAACCTGCTAATCTATGAACTACTTGTTTAACGCTACGTTCAGGACCGAGAACTAATTTGCCATTTTCATCAACAGCGAATCTGCCTTCATCAGTTATTTGAGGAACACCTTTTTTTCTTAAATATTTTTGAGCCAATATATCCGTAGCCATTTGGCTCCAAGAAGAAGGAACTTCTACTTGTTTTATTTCATAAACAACTGATCCATCATTATTCTTTATAATTGAATCTTTGTATGTATACTCAAATAATTCATAAGGAGACTTTCCTTCATGAGTAAACATTCTCTTAACTGATAAACCCTTATCAGAAAAAACCGCGTTGGTTATGTTGTCAACAAACTTCTTACCGTACACATTGTATTTTTTTTCATCCATTCATATTCACCTAAACACTACTTCGAATCAAGCTTTTCCAGCTCTTTTCTAAACGACTCAATGTCTTGAAAATCATTATAAACAGAAGCAAAACGTATATAAGCGACTTGATCAAGTTTTTTTAATTGCTTAATAATAATTTCACCTATATTCTTTGTTGTTACTTCTTTTTTTGTATTAATCCTTAATTTTGATTCAACTTTTGAAGCAATAGCCTCTATTTGTTCTTGAGTAATAGGTCTTTTTTGACAAGCAATTTGCAATGATTTTATGACTTTTTGTCTGTCAAAAATTTCTTTAGTACCATTCTTTTTTAGTATCATTATGTTAATAAGTTCTATTTGTTCATAAGTTGTGAAACGTTTTTCGCACTTCAAACATTCCCTTCTTCTTCTTGTAATGTCTTCTTCTGTTTCTCTGGTTTCTAAAACCTTAGTTTCTGGATAGCTACAAAATGGACATTTCATTTTTTTATCAAGGAGCAAACACTAAAAAATATAAGAGCAAAAACCTGAAATGTTACTACATATAGGTTAAAGCTAATCTTTGAACACTACCCCTAGTGTTTAAACAAGTTCACAAGAGGTTTATAAATTTATCTGTTATTTCATACTATGTTTTGTAAAACATCATTTTTTTATACATATTAAATGATATGCTTTCAAAAACTAATTTCAAAAAATAACAAACCTAAGAAAAGGGTCTGAAAGGCTTCAAATTATAAAAGATTTATATATTAGTTTAATTTACAACTATAAAGGAAGGCACAAAATTAGCAAAAAGCTTTTCTGTGGGGTGAAGCACAGTGGATGAAAACATAGAACTAGGCGGAAAAATATTTTTATCAGGATTTAAGAATCTGAAAAGAGATGAATTACTAATAGCGAAAAAACTCATAGGGAGCTACGCTAGAAAATTCGGAGACGGACTAAAGAATTACGAATCATTAAATCTGCACTTAAAACCAGTACACAAAACTACGCCAGACTCTGAAAAATATGAATTACACATAAAATTAATTCACGATGGTAAAACAACCAACACAGAAGTAGTAGATCATAACGTGTTCGTATGCATAGATTCAGCACTTAAAAAAATAGAAGAACAAGTAATAAGATAACTTTTTTTGTTTTTATTAAATAAAAAATGAGAATAAAAATTCTAAAAGAAAACAGAATTAATGAATATTCTAAATTAGCAAGAGAAACAATCTCAGAGTCAAAATACTACAATGAAAACGCAAAAAAATCAGAAATACAAAAGTTAGGAATAAATCAAATCAAAAAAGATCTTAAAAACAAAAACAACATTTTCATATACGTAGAAAATCAAAAAGAAATAATAGCATTCTGTAATGGATACAAAGAACATGGATTGTTCTGGATAAATTGGATAGGTGTGAAAGAAACAC
This sequence comes from Candidatus Woesearchaeota archaeon, assembly GCA_020854775.1. NCBI lineage: Archaea > Nanobdellati > Candidatus Woesearchaeota > Candidatus Woesearchaeota archaeon. The sequence continues at coordinate 29,112 of JAHKLZ010000008.1, forward strand.
ATAGAAAAAAAGGCGTAGCAAAAAAAATAATACATTATTTAGAAGAAGAAATGAAGAAAAAAAATATTCACAAAATATGGTTTGATACACTAATAAAAAATGAAGAATCAGTTCAATTAATAAAAAAACTAAAATATAAAAAAGTAAGCACATTAAAGAATCATTGGTACAACCAAGACTTTTATCTCTGGGAAAAAATAATAAACTAATTACTTAACTCTTCCCTTTAAATTCTTATCAACAATTATTTCAGCACCAATTAATTTTACGCCTTCAGCACTCACACCTTTATCATCAACCAATAATTCAAATTCAAAAAATTCATCAATACTTATCTCTTTGTTTTCTGATTCAACACCTTCAAAATTCAAATAAGTACCAGGCTCAGCATTAGGACACTCTAATAAACCAACTTTTTTACCTTGAGAAACAGCGAGAAGCATACCTTCACTTAAAACACCTCTAAGTTTAGCAGGTTTAAGATTAGATACAACTATTATTTTCTTACCCACTAATTCCTCAGACTCATAATGACCTGCCAAACCAGAAACAATAGTTCTTTCTTCATCACCAAAACTAATCTTCTCAACAAATAATTTATCAGCATCAGGATGCTTAAAAACTTCTTTAATCAAAGCAACCCTAAACACAGGCTTCTTTAAAGAATCAAGATTTTTCTTCGCAACAACTTGCTTACCAGAATACTTATCAGATAAAGACTTTATGAAATCATCATCAACTTTTTCAAATAAAGGCTTAACTTCACCAATCTTATGATTCTCTAAACTCTTACCCAAATCATTAAAAGAATCAAAATCGCAATTTAATTGAGAAAGAATATTCTTAGAAGTTTCAGGCATAACTGGTTGAATCAATAAAGCCAAGTCTTTAATAACATTAACCAAAACAGTCAAATCATTCCTAGCAACACTTGGCTGTTCCTTTATTTTTTTCCAAGGCTCATTCTCTTGAAAAAAATGATTTGCTTTCTTAGATAAACCCATTATAGCCTTAATAGCTCTTTTAAGTTCTATATCTTCATAAAAACCAATAATTTCTTTTATTTCAGCATCATAATTCCAAGAATTAGTAATTTTTCCAACCTCGCCATCACAAAATTTATTCACAAAAGTCAAAGTTCTATTAACCAAATTAGCAAAATTACCAACAACTTCATTATTTAACTTATCTTGAAAATCCTTCCAAGCAAAATTAGTATCAGTTCTTTCAGGTCTGTTCATCATCAAATAATAACGCCAAACATCCGCAGGAATACCTGAATCCTGAATGTTATCCCCAAAAATACCTACCCCTCTAGATTTAGAAAACTTATCATCTTCATAATTTAGATATTCATTCACACTAAGCGTATCAACTAAAGTGTACCTATCATTCGTACCTATAAGAGATGCAGGAAATAAAACTGAGTGAAAAGGAATATTATCTTTTCCCATGAATTGAACAAGCCTAGTCTCATCAGGCGTTTTCCACCAAATCTCCCAATCAGATCTATTAGCCTTAGTTATAGCTATGTAACCAATAGGCGCGTCGAACCAAACATAAAAAACTTTTTCTTCGTAACCCTTAAGAGGAACAGGAATACCCCACTTTAAATCACGAGTAATAGCTCTTTCTTTTAAACCTTCTTTTAACCAAGAATTAGTTGTAGTTATAGCATTCTCAGACCAAGAATTTTTTGTTTTAATAATGTGTTTCTCTAACAAAGATTGTAATTCTTGAAGCTTAATGTATAAATGCTTAGTTTTTTTAAGAACAGGCTTAGAACCAGTAATTTTAGACCTAGGATTCTTTAATTCCTTAGCATCCAACAATTTCCCACAATTATCACATTGATCGCCTCGAGCGTCATTAAAAGAACAAAAAGGACAAATTCCTTCAATGAACCTGTCAGATAAAAACTTTTGAGCTTCAACATCAAAAAATTGTTCTTCTTCTTTCTCGATCAAAAAATTATTTTTATAGAGTTTAAAAAAAATGTCTTGAGTTATTTCTTTATTCTCAGGACTGGAAGTTCTACCAAAACAATCAAAGTCGCAATTAAACCAATCATAAACTTGTTTATGAATCTTAAAAAAATAATCAGTAGCTTCTTCAGGAGTCATGTTCATTTTTAAAGCAATAGCTTCAGTAGTAGTTCCATGTTCATCAGTACCAAGAACTGATAAAACTTTTTTTCCTCGTAAACGAAGAAACCTAGTATAAACATCTGCACTAACAATACAAACCATGGTTCCTAAATGAGGAACATTGTTAACGTAAGGCAAAGCACTAGTTACTAAAATCTTTTTTTCTAACTTAATCACCTCATAAATCCTCTACATCAATAGTTTTAGTTTTTTTCTTTTTTGGTTCTTTCATCTTCTTAGTTATAGGTATCTTAACTTTACAAGAATCACATTCAAAAACAAAAGACTTAACGCCTAAGAATGACTTTCTCTTAAAAGGAATCTTTGTTTTACCTTCATGATTACAAGAACCACAAACATAATCAACACATAATTCTAAAGAAGATTCATACTCATCAGCAGGAACTTCATGATTACAAGAACCACAAACATATTCTTTTGCACGAATCTTAGGTCTCTTAGTTTTAGAATCAATAGGCTTAGTCATTAATTCTTTTTTACACTTAGGACAAAGTTCGCGAAAAGCCCAAGCCCTAACACTTCCTTCAGGAGTTTTTCTTCTAGTAAAGTAAACGAGTTCATTCATATCTTCAGGTTCTCTTAATTCCATGATTATTCCTCCAACGATTTCTTTTTTATCTCAATAGAGATTGCTTTCTTTAAAGTTCTTATATAAAGCGGACAATTCAAATACTCTAATTCGTGTTCTGCGCAGAACTTTATTAAATTTTCCTTTTCTAAATCAGATGAAAATCCGACAAATATATTAATTGATTCAGCAGGATTTAAAACATCAAAATTTTTTGCTATCAAAATTTTTTTCAAACTAGAAGAATACTCAACCCATTTTTTTTTCTTAACATCAAAATTTTTAAGAGCCCATAATAATTCTTTGAAATCTATTTTTTCTCCTGAACCTGAATAAAAAGAATTTTTTAAAAAAAGTAATTCTTTAAAAACAGAATCGTCATCACATGCTATGAACGCACCTCCTGAATTAATAGATAAAGGTTTGTGTTTTCCAAAACTACCAATTATAAAATCTCCTTTTAAAGAATTAACATCACCAATAGAACAAACAACGTCATTAACAACCAATGCATTAATGTTTTTAAAATCATCATAAAAACTTAAAGGATCAGAATAAGCATATCCAGGATTAGTATTTATTATAATTAAAGAATCCTCTAAGAAAGGAAACTCTTCTTTAATTAAAACGCCTTTATTCATAGGTGCTTTAATCACTTTCAAACCAACCTTGTCACCTGATTTTTCATAAGTGTACCAACCACCTTCTTCTTGAAGAATAAGATTCTTAAAACCTTTATTTTTAGAATAACGCATAATTAATTCAGCAGCGTCCCTACACTTATCCATAAAAATAACACGCTTCTTACCAACAATGCTAGTTAATAAAGAAACACATTCAACAAAATAATTCTCATCCACAAATAACACCTACTTAATTCTTTTGCCTAAAAAACCACTAATTTCTATTATTTTAACTGGTTTGTCGTGATGCTCAAATAATTTCTTTAAATGATACTTGAAATCAAATACATCCACTACTTCAAATTCATTATCTTCAAAATATTTAACAACGTAATCTTTCGTGCTAGTCTTATGAATACTTAGAACATTATCTGATAAAGAAACTGCTTTATTAAGAAAAGTAGTATCAACGTTTTTATTCTTAGTACCAAAAGGAGGATTCATAATCACAAAATCAAAAATTCCTGTGATACTAGAAACATCTCCTTGAATTATTTCAAAAGAAGGCAATTCATATTCTTCTTCTACGTTCTTAATATTTTTTTCAAGAATCCTAATAGCTGAAGAATCTTTTTCTAAGAAAACAACTTTTTTAGCACCTAAAAGTAAAGCTCCAATACCTAGAATCCCTGTGCCTGCACCAAGATCAATAACTACTTTATCTTTAATTAAATTACGCATATGAGACGACCACAATAGCTCAGCAGCGACTTCTCCGCTTGTAGCATACTGTTCTAATCCAATAATAGGATTACTAAAAACTAATAACTTAGACAACATCCTAGATAAGTGTTTTAATGACATATTCATAAGAAATATTGAATGCTTTAAATAGATTAATATTAAAAACCGTGCTAAAAAAAATAAAACACTTAAAAAAAGCCAGAATTACTGCTTAGTGATTAAACAACGTTGTAAAAAAAAGCTGATTTTAATAAACACAAATCTTTAAAAAAAGACAATAGTTACCATTAAATAAAGTGTTTGGGGTAATAAGTGCAAAAAGTGAAACAAAGAAGTTGAAAGATTTTCAAACAGGAATAAAATCCGCGTTTGACGCAGTAAAAATGGAACTAGATGAGCACTTAGATTCTATAAATCACAGCACAAGAGAAATACAATCAATCTATGATTACATGAGTGAATTAGATGCTAAAATAGAGAAATTAAACGAACGAATAGACGATATGCAAATGCTAATAAATCCTGAACAACAAAAAGAAGAACCTATAAACTTAACCAACAGAGAACAAGAAGTATTCTTAGTGCTTTATTCAGAAGAAAAAATAATAATAAAAGAAATAGCAAAAAAACTAGGATTCACAGAAGAAATGGTTAATAAATATATATATAACTTAATATCAAAAGGAATACCTGTTCTGAGAGAATACAACGAAAAAACAGTTTCATTCTCCCTAGACCTAAAATTCAAAGATTTACAAGCAAAGAAAAACATTCTGAACATAAACGAATCAATATCTAAAGAAGTCCTAGCAGAAAAAACACTTTGAAACAATTCTAAAAATGTTTAATAGTTAATTTTATAAATTAAACAATGTTCCAATAAGACATGAAACTCACAATAATAGAAAATAAAGCACAAAAACTAGTATTTGAATTAGAAGGCGCAGACCACACATTATGCAATATTCTAAAAGACGAACTAAAAAATAATGATTCAGTAAGCGTATCAACCTACACAATAAGTCATCCACTAGTAGGAAAACCAAAATTCTTCTTAGAAACAAAAAAAGGAGAAAAACCAGTTGATGCCCTTAAAAAAGCAATAGATAACATAAAAAAACAAAACGCGACGATGCAAAAAGCATTCAAAACAATGAAGTGATTACTTCCCAAATCTTCTATCACGCTTAGAAAAATCATTAATGCACTTAACCAAGTCTTCTTTGCTAAATTCAGGCCATTTCTTATCTAAAAATACCCATTCAGAATACGTGCTTTGCCAAGGCAAAAAATTACTAGTTCTACGCTCACCACCCGTTCTAATAATCAAATCAGGACAAGAACTAAGATAAAGATTATCCTCAAAAACAGACTCATCAATATCCTCAACACTTAAATTCTTAGTTAACACATCATTAGCTATTCTTTTAACAGCCCTAAGAATTTCTTCTCTACCACCATAACCCAGCGCGACATTAAAAAAATAAGAATCATTATTCTTAGTTTTCTCAACTAATTCATCAATCCTTAATCTGACATCTTCAGGAAATAAAGATAAATCACCAAGAACTCTGATACGAACACCAGAATTTAAAAACTTAGAATCATTAAGAAGATTCTCAGAACATTTAAGAAATATATTCATCAAATAATCAAATTCGAGCTTAGGCCTATTAATATTCTGAACAGAAAACGCATAAACAGTTACTTCCTTAATATTAAGATCTTTACACCACTCAAGCAATTCAAAAACCTTTTTTTCACCGTACTCATGACCCTTCCAAGGACTAAGATTTAAAGACTTCGCAAATCTGCGATTACCATCCATTATTATACCGACATGACCAGGCTTAATATTAATCACCTAAACAGATTTATGTTCATCTGGCAGAAACTCAAACATACTATCTAATAAATCAGGCTCAATACCAAAAATGTCCTTCATAGTAACAATACCTTGCAAAACACCCTTCTCAATAACAGGCAAACGACGAACATCATTATTATTCATCAAAACCATAGCAGTATAAATACTTCTACCAGGCTCAATACTAATAATATCTTTAGAAGGAGTCATAATATCTTTAACAAGTATTTTATCAGGACTAATACCTGAAGAAACAACCTTAACAACTAAGTCTTGCTCAGTAACTATACCACAAAAAGCTTGCTTATTCATAACCACTAAGCTACCAACTTCTTTAGAAGCCATTATCTCAGCACAAGTCCTAGCAGTCTCAGAAACCTGAATAGTAACAGGTGTCGTCGTCATAATATCTCTTATAAAATAAGTCCTCATAAATAATACCCCCTCAAAGTATTAACTTTATCTTATCTTTAAAAATTTTACCTAAATCAATAATTAAAGATTCACAAACCTGCAAGTCCCTACCAGAACTAGGAGAATCCAACGCATCCTCAAAATCCTTAGGCTCACAACTCACAACCCTAGTTATTTTACCATCTTTCAAAAAAGCCTTCCTAATATTTTTCTCAGGAACCTCTATGTCCTCAATTAAAAACAATTCATCACCCGTCAAAATGATTTCACCAGTCTTAGAACCATGCAAGAACCTAACTCTTGTTTTTTGAACCTCTAATAAACGCCTACGCTGAGCATGCTCCAACAACTCAGCTATAACAAATTTAGAATTAGACACTAACTTATTAACCTCTGATTTTGTAAGTTTTCCAGCATCAAAATCTTTCTTAGCAGAAAAAATGCTTTTCAACTCAGAAAAAATATTAGGAGACAACAACCCCTTATCAGCGAGCTTAGACTTAGTAATAGTTATCAAAGAGTTTTCATCAACCTCATCCAACCCGTGAAGTCTAAGAACTTCCTTTAAAGCATGAACTAATTCATCAAACAACTTAACAAAAACCTCTTTGTCTTTCAAAGCCTGAATCTCCTCAAACAATTTCTTCATACGACTAAGAAAAATCTCCGTTTCTTCATACAACTCATCCAATAATTTACCAGATACTTTCTTCAAAATACCATGCTCCAAGTCCTTCCTAACCTTAACTAATCTTTCCAGAATCTTAACGTGCTTATCCTCTAACAATTTTTCTTTCTTAACAAATAAATGTCTAAGAACATCAGAACACTCCTTAGGCGTAGGAGGAGGCAAACCATAAATCATGACCGCTGCTTGACCAGTAGTAAGCGCAGCCCAATAAAAATCCTCCATACCAATCTCTTTAAATTTTAAAGAAACACGATCAAGAACTTGATCGCCCGCTTGAGCATACATATCAATAGCTTCAGGACTAGGTTTAATCCTACCCATTTGAAGAAGTTGCTTCCAAGGCATAAATGTGCCACGATCAAATAAAGGAACACCATCCCTTAAAAAAGTAAAAATCACAGGGTTAGCTTCTTTAACACTCTCCCAGAAATCAGTCAATAAATAAACTTGAACACCTAACTCTTTATCAATACCCGTCATTTTTCTAACTTCATAAACCATGCTAATAATAATAGATCTTAACTTATCTTTAAGTTCTACCCTAGTCATTTTTTTAACATCAGTATCATCAATAACCACGAAGGTATCAACATCAGACTCAGGCGTAGCCCTACCCTGAACTAAGCTACCTGCTAAGACATAAGAAACAATGTATTTCTCAAATTTCTTAGTAACCATAGCTTTATGAATCTCAGCCAATTTCAAAGAAGATAAAATACCCGTATCATAAACCGTGGCGGAATTAGCAATAAGCTCCATCAAATCATACTTAGCATCAAAACAATTCTGCCAAATATCAGTAACTAAAACAGTTAAAGGATTAAAAGATTTCTTAATACTCTCAGCCATTTTAGAAACAACTTCTGCGACTTTACCACGAAGCTCATCCTTACTCATTTTTTTACTATCAGAATCATCAATTACAACTAAGACATTAACTTTCTCCTTTTTCTCATCATCCTTACTAGGAGGAAGAAGAGCCAAACCCGACAAGTTACCTTCAAACTTAGCAACTAATTTATCTTTCAAAGATTCTAGATTTTTCTTGATATCATCAAGTTTTTTCTGAGAATCAACATCTAAGCCAGGAACATTAGCAGATTCTTTTTTATTATCAGACACACTTTTTTTTGATTTGTTATTTTTCTTAGCCATAAAAACAAACACCCCTAATTTTTTATAATAAGGTCATGAATAAAAAAAAACAAACTCTAGTTATATAAATGTTTTGCCAAAAAAATCAAAAAATATCCGAGAAAGAATTAGTAAAAGCAAAATTTTATTAATAAAAAACTAAAAACCAAAAAGTAAAATGAAAATAACAATATCTGGAACATTAGGAAGTGGAAAGAGCACAGTAGCAAAAATAATCTCAGAGAAACTAAACATAAAAAGATTTAATAGTGGAGGCCTAATGAGGCAAATGGCTGAAGAAAGAAATATGACTCTGAATGAATTACAAGAAATCGCTGAGAAAGACAGAAGCGTAGATGATGAAATAGATAGAAGACAAAAAGAACTAGGAGAAAAAGAAAATGATTTCATATTCGAAGGCAGATTAGGTTATCACTTCATACCTGATTCTTATAAAATATTCTTAAAAACAGATGTTGAAGTAGCTGCTGAAAGAATCTTAAAATCCATGAACGAAGAAAATAAAGAAAGACAACAAGAAGGACTAAAAAAAGATAAAAACGAGATAATAAACAGTCTTAAAAAAAGAAGAGAATCAGAACAAAAAAGATACCAAGAATTGTATGATTTAAACTACGAAGACGAAACTAATTATGATTTAATAATAGACACAACGAATATTAACGCGGAAGAAGTCAGCAATAAAATAATAAAAGAAATAAAAAAATAACAATTATTCTTCTTTAGGTGCTTCAACAGGAGATTCTTCTGCAGGAGCTTCAAACAAAGGCGTTTTTCCTTGTTTAGTAACCTTAAGATTGATTTGAACAGTTTTAGTAATAACTGTGTTACCTGCAACTGTTCTTCTAGCCTTACGACCATCCTCGTTTTTTCTAATACCTATACCTTTAACTATCAATATTTTCTTTCGGTTACCACCTAATACGTCTTTACGCATAGGAAACCCAGCATAATCACTACCACCTGTAATAACGAATTCATAACCAGGTAAACCAAAAGAATCACCTTTTATAGACTCCCCAATTTTTTTACCAATAAAAGCCTCAGCTTCTGCATCTTTAACATCCTTCTTCAAAGTCTTCTTAGAAACAGGATCCCCAATGTTTAACTTAAATTCTACCATTTTTTTTACCTCCGAGAGCATCCGTAACCAATAAATGATTAGGCCTCAGTAAACAATAGAAAAAACTATTCATTTTTAAATCTAACTACAAAAAAACAAAGAATTAACGCTTAATCCTTCTAATCTTGTTCTTTAAACCAAAAAAATACCTAGAAAACAAAGAATAAGACAAATCCAAATCATGTTTTCCTTTAACAGTTAAAAAATAAACTTTTCTCCTACCCTGCTTCTCAAACCTGACTAAACGCTTATTTTTAAGTTTCTTAAGAGCAGGATAAATAGTACCCGGAGTCAAAACAGTTCCTTTTCTCTTACCAATTTTTTTAGCTAAGTCCTCACCTGCTAAAGCCTTACTGCTTAACTCATGAAGAATTAAGAAACTAAGCAACCCTTTAAATTCGATGAAAGGAGACTCAGAAACAACATTAGCTTTAACAACTTTTTTAGATTTCTTCTTAACAACAACTTTTTTATCAACCACTACGACACAACTCACTTTTTTAATTCAAACTTCTTAATTTTATTAATCCTACGAAGATGTCTTCCCTTCAAAAAATCAGAAACAAAAAAAGCTTTAACAATACCAGGAACATTTTTTTTAAGAGTTTTACCACTAAGCACTAAAACATTAGCATCATTATGAGACCTGCTCAACTTAGCCTCAGAAGGCGTATGACAAAGAGCAGCTCTAACCCCTTTATACTTATTAGCAGCGATACTCATACCAATACCTGAACCACAAACAAGAATTCCTAAAGACTTATTCTTAATAACTGCTTCAGAAACCTCGAAAGCAAAATCAGGATAATCATCCGATTCCTTATTAGAAGGAGAAAAATCCTCATAATTAAAATCATTATCTTCCAAGAACTTAGTAACTGCTTCTTTAACTTTTACGCCTGCATGATCACTAGCAACAAACACTCTCTTCATAAAGAACCCCTCTTACCATACTTCATCCTAGGAAAAACACTGCTAATTCTTAATAATTGATTATATTTAGCAGTTCTTTCACCACGAGCAGGAGCACCTAACTTTATTTGACCACAACCAATACCCACCGCTAAATCAGAAATAAACGCGTCTTCAGTTTCACCACTCCTATGACTAACCATGACGTTCCAACCCGCACTCTTAGCTAAAAAAACCGCGTCAAGAGCCTCAGTAACTGTGCCTATTTGATTAACTTTCAAAAGCAAAGCGTTACAAAGCTTTTTCTGAATAGCCACTTTTATTCTTTCAATATTAGACACAGTTAAATCATCACCCACTATTTGAACTTTTTTACCAACCCTCTTAGTAAGAGCTGCGAAGCCATCAAAATCATCTTCAGAGAAAGGATCCTCAATACTAATAATTTTGTAATCATTAACTAATCCAACATAATACTCAACTAATTCAGAAGAAGACATAAACTTATTTTTATAAACTTCGTACCTCTTAACATCTTTATGATAAAATTCAGAAGCCGCAGGATCTAACGCGAAACCAACTTTAGAGAAATAACCTGCTTTTTTAGACGCGATAGTTAACAAATCAAGAGCTTCCTCCGCTCTAGTAATAGGAGGTGCAAATCCGCCTTCATCACCCACAGACGTAGCAAAAGAACCAAAAGACTCAGCGAGAATATCTTTTAAAGAATGATAAATTTCAACTACTATCCTAACAGCTTCCTCAAAATTCTTAGCCTTATAAGGCACAACCATGAATTCTTGAAACAACAATTCATTACCACAATGCTTCCCTCCGTTAATAACGTTAGCAAAAGGAACAGGTAAAACAAACTTAGAATTATTAACTAATTTTCCCAAGTATTCATGAAGCGTTAAATCATAACTAATCGCACCAACCCTAGCACAAGCCATACTAACACCTAGTATAGCATTAGAACCAATAATTTTTTTATTAGGACTCCCATCTTTAGCAATCATGGTTTCATCAATTAAGAATTGATCATCTATAGCTAATCCCTTCAAAACAGGACTAATAACGCGTTTAACTTTATTAACTGCTTTAGAAACATTCTTACCTCTGTACTCTTTAGTTTTATCTCTTAATTCAACAGCCTCATGAGAACCCGTACTAGCACCAGAAGGAACCATCGCGGAAGCGACAAAAGAAGACGTAAAAACCTCTGCTTCGACAGTAGGATTACCCCTAGAATCAAGAATCATACGCGCATTAATATTCTCAATTTTCACAAAAAAACACCTCTATTATTACAAATAAAAGACAAAGAACTAAGATATAAAAACTTTTTGGAAAAAACTAATTAAGTTCTTCATTAACATTTTTAAGTTTCCTAGATGAAGAAACAGAATTAAAAGCAATAAAATCCTTAACTTTAGCGCAACCAAGAAAATCAGATTCATTTTTCAAAATAACAAAACCCGATTCCACACCTATTCTTACATCAAACCCTTTGAACCAATCATGCTTTTCTTCCTGATTAATCTCAACAACGTTACAATTACACCTATCACCTATTAGCTGAGAACCTTCAATGCTTAATCTGAAACCATCCTTGTAAAACTTACCAAAATATAATCCGAGAGCATCAACCCTTAATTTATCAAAATCAAGCAACTCAACATCCCTATTAATTAAAAAAACCTTTTCTTTTTTACTAAGAACAAAAACATAATCAAGCTTTTCATCAAAACAAAATTGTTCCCTCAAAAAAAACATTATCTGCTTCACAGCCTTAGCATTCAAAACTTCATATTTACCAATATTAACCAAAACTAAACACCCCACACAGGGTTATGCTTACGCTTAATAGCAACAATTTCCTTCAAAACATCAAGCTCTAACTTAGACAAATGCTTAGTTAATTTCTTAATCTTCCTAAAATCATGCTCAGACATATCAGAAAAATAAATTTCTCCTTCAACTAAGCGTTTCTCCGCGATGATATTAGGAAAACTAGCCGCGACTTGTCTTCCCTTCTCAACTTCAGAAATACTTTTATTCTCAGATTGCATACTCTTAATAACATCAACCTTATTACCTTGCTTATCCATCAAAAAAGTACCTGACTTAACAAATCCTTCAATCACTTCTATACCTGCAATACAAGGATTACTCTGTCTAAAAATACAATTTTGCAAAACCTCTACTTTAGCAGGTCTAACTAAAGATTTAAGCTCTTCAGCCTCAAGCTTAGCAGTGACCTCATCAGACCACAATTTGTACTCATCAAGCAAAGAATAAATAATATCTTTAACAACCACTTTAACCTTATCCGTAGATTTTTCTTGTTTAATATTAAAACCAAGAATGACAGAGTGTAAAGGATCATCATCATAAGATGATTCAGCATCAGACAAATCCTTCTTAGTAATATTACCAATGCTAGCACGCCTAATACTAATATTTTGCTCCCTAAGCAACTTAATCAAAGCTTCCAAGCTACCAATAGTATCAGCTTTAACAATAATACCTTTTTTATCAGTTTCAAAAGCAACTTCATTAATTTGCTTCATTAAAGACTCTCTTAAAACATACTCATCCTGATCCTTTAAACCATGCAAAGGCATCCCCGCAACGACTTCCTCAGTAAAATCAGGACTACTAATCTTCACACCAGTAGCCGCAATTATTTCCTTAACGACTTTGAACCTAGACTTTTTATCACGCATATCCATTAATTCCTGAGGCATCAACAAAGCCCTAACCCTTGCAATTAACGGTTCAGATAAGGTACCAATCATCACAGTATCTCCTGCTTTCAAAGAACCATCATAAATAATTGCGTCAACACAACGACCAAGACCTTTATCATCCTTAACTTCTAAAATAATACCCTTAGCAGGCCCAGAAATATTTAATTTAAGACTTTCTTCTAAGAATTTTTGAGCTAAACCAGTAATAACCATTAACAACTCATCTAAACCAATACCCTGAGTCGCCGAACAAGGAATAATAGCGACTTGCTTAGTATAATCATCAACACGATCAAAACGCTCCGCGCTAATACTAAAACGTTCATAAAGAAAACCAATTAATTCATAAATCTTAGTTTCAACGACTGTACGAACAGACTCGCTTTGATCCTTAAAAGAAGCAGAAAACAAAGAACTAGTCTTTCTAAAACCCTGAATCAAATCAACTTTGTTAGCAGCAATAACAAAAGGCGTCTTAAACGCCCTAAGAATCTCAATAGCCTCAACTGTTTGAGGCTTTAAACCTTCATTAATATCAATAACAACAATAGCTATATCCGCTAAGTTACCCCCTCTTTTTCTAAGACTAGTAAAAGCCGCGTGACCAGGAGTATCAATAAATAAAATACCAGGAATAGTTATATTCATCTTTAAAGAATCAATTATAGGACCACACTTCTTTCTAATTACATCAATAGGCATAATAGATGCGCCAATTGCTTGAGTAATAGCACCAGCTTCACCTTTAACAATATTAGTACCTCTAACCGCGTCAAGAATACTAGATTTGCCATGATCAACATGACCCAGCACCGAAATAATAGGTGAACGAATAGCCATAACTCAAAGAACAACCTTTTATTATAAAAAACTAACTAAAAAAAAAAGAAAAAAAATTAAAAGAAATCCTCTTGTTTTTGCTTCTTCGTCTTCTTAAAATAAGGAGGATTAGACAAAACAGTTCTTTCTTTATTATTACTGGATTCAAACTTAGCTTTAGCCTTAGGAAGAGTTAAATCACCAACAACTTTTAATCTGGCTTTTACTTTATAAGTAAAAATTCTTTCTTCAAAAGGTTCTAATTCTTCAATATCCCAATAAAGCAACGTGCCTTTCTTAGAAGTCTTATTAACCCTAGACGGCCTAACATGACCAAGCTGAGTAGATTCAACGTAATCAGTTATACCTGATACTTTATCAATCACAGTTAAGTTCTTAACGGAACTACCTGAACGACTCCTAACAAATAATCTTATTCTAATATCAGAAGAACCTTCTCCTTTATCATGATCAATAACCACAACTTCTTTCTCGACAACCACAGGGCTTCTAAGATTAAAATACATAAATATTGCTAAAACAACCAATAATAAGAAAATAACCAAAGGCCAATAATTAGTTCTAACAATTATTATTTTTTGTTCGGTCGGCTTCAAAGTATGAGTCCACAAGAAACTAGATTCGCCATCAACAACTACGAATTCAGCACTAGGCGAAGTCTTAGAAAATAATTTCTTTAACCAACCAGCAGATAATGTAACTTCAGCTACTGCGTCCCTATTACCAAAGTTCTCAACAATTATCGTGTTAGTAACAATGAACAAAGCACTCCTAGAAGTTTCAAGTCTTGAAGGAGTAGACGAATAACCCTCCACTATGACTGTACCTCTATCCTGAGAAATAACTCTGTCAGTTTTAGGATAATAAATTTGAACAACTACTTCATATTCTCCAGGTGCTTGTAAAGGATCAAGCTGAAAAATGAATTCACTAGGAGGAATTTCTTGCAAAGGACCAATATTTATTTTTTCTTGACCTCTAAACAAATCACTAATAATCCTAATTTCTGCATCTTCAATATTTAAAGGATTCCTGTTTTTCAAACCCACAGTTAACCTAGCAGTATACCTAGGATCATATTTCTGAGGAAGATTAAGAATTACTTCTACGTTAGGAACAAAATCAAAAAATAATCCATCATAACTCATATGAACAGGAACTTGAAAAGTTTCAGATTCACCAGTTATTTGAGATTTTAAAATCAGATTCAAAGTATACACACCAATAGGCGTAGCTGGCTTAGGCCAAATATTAAGAACAAAACTCTCCGTGCTCTTAGGACGAACAAGTACTGAGGAAGGAGAACTCATCCAATTAAGAGAGTCACCAAGAGAAAGACGAACATCATATCTTCCTTCAGTTTCAAGCAAATTAGTTATAGTTATGTTATACGTAGCAAACTCATCAGGACTAATCCTGAAATTAATATTATTCTGACTCATAGCGAATTCAGAAGCTAAAGTAGAAGTTGACAAAAACAACAAGAACATAAAAGATGCTAAAATTATTGATGAAACCCCAAACATTGATGATTTTTTAAATACCATTTATAATTCCCTCCCTATAATAACGAAGATAGAAATCATTATTTAAATATTTTTCTTTGAAAAACACCTTAAATAACATAAAATGAAGAAAATAATTATTTAAAATACATGAACAACAAATAAGATGCGTAAAGAATTAAAAAAATTAAACCATGATATTTATTCAAATGATAATGATTCTTGATTTTGTTTTTCATTAAAAAAAACGTTAATAACAAAATACTAATAATTACGAATAAAAAATTTAAAACTCCGAACGAAGAAAAACCAATAGGAGCAACTAATGCTGAAACTCCTAGAACTAGCAAAACATTAAAAATATTAGAACCTATAACGTTACCAACAGCTAAATCATTTTTATTCTTTAACACACTAATAATAATAGTAACTAGTTCAGGAAGCGAAGTACCAAACGCGATAATAGAAGAACCAATAAACATAGTTGAGATTCCTAAAGACTCAGAAATAGATATAGCTCCCCCCACCACCCAATTACCCCCAAAATATAAACCTAGAGAACCAATCAATACGTAAAAAACAGAGAGTTTAGAATTGACTTTTTCCACGTTTTCAACGAACTCCTTCTTTCTACGAAGAATAATAAACAAATAAACAAAGAACAACAATAACAACAAAACACCATGAAACCTAAACAAAACAAGTTCTCCAAATAATAAAAAAGAAGAAAAAATAAGTAACAACAAAGCAAACACAGAACCTAAACTAAAAGGAATATCTATCTTAAAAGAATTCTTAGAAAAAACCAAAGAAACAAATAAAGCACCAACACCAAGAACTAGTAAAGTATTAGCAACATTACTGCCCGCTATGTTACCAATAATCAAATCATTCTCTCCTCTAATAGATGAATAAATATTAACAACTAATTCAGGAAGCGAAGTACCAAGAGCAACAACAGTTAAACCAATAGTCATCTCAGAAACATTATATTTAAGAGAAATCGCTGAAGCCCCTTTAATTAATAAATCCGCCCCTTTAATCAAGAACAAAAAACCTAAAAAAAATAGTAAATATTCAAACATGTATACACCAAGAAAAATAATAATTTAAACAATTTATAAATATTCTGGTTCGTACTTAACAACGAAACAATCAGAATCATCAACGACGTTAGTAAAACCTCTAAGCTTATCCAATAAAGAATCAACATCCACTAAGACTTGTTTTTCCTCACTAAAACTTACAGATTCAAAATTAATATCATCATGATTGGCCAACTTAGATAACTTAGAAAAAACATAATCATCACAAAGAACAAAAGAATCATTCTTATTAATCAAGAACCCTTTATTTAACAAAGACAAAATTTTTTCATTAACACCTAAAGAAAAACCTTGCTTAATAAGATCTTGCTCTTTAAACTCTTTTGACCTAAACGCGAATCTTAAAATACTGATTTCAGAATCATCAAGACTTTTCAAATCAGGAATCTTCTTAGTAACAAAATCATCCTTATTAATAATTATTTCACCATTAACCAATTCTATAAGCAAAGAATACTCACCTTCCTTATCTTTACAAGTAATCTTCTTACAAGGAATAAGCACATTACGAATCTCACCAATAGGAGAATCACTCATCAACCTCAAATCCTTATGAGACAAACCATGCTTAATCAAAGGCATAACTTTTTCTTCCTCAAAACTAGATACTTTATCCAAAAAATCAGAAGAAGACTCACTAATAACAGTGTGAGCTTTCCCCCCATGAAGACTCATCCTAGGCCTAATATTAACAAATAAAGGAACATCAGTTAAACCCGTAACTAACGCAGTACCAATAGGTAAATTCTGAATTTCTTTCTCAACAGAACCAGTAAGACCCTCAACAGAAGCACTAAGAGCCTTCAAATCATTAGGATTAGTAACTTTTAAAATTAATTGAGTAGAACACTGACTAAGCACGGATTTATCAACCCTAGCAGGCCTTTGACTTATAGCACAAAGCCCCAACCCGAACTTCCTACCCTCAGAAGCAATATTCCTTATAATCTTACTAGCTTTAGTCTCACCAAAACTACGCTCAGGACAATAATTATGCGCTTCTTCAAGAACCAAGAAAAAAGGAGGAACTTTATTCTTTTTACGAAGCTCAAACAAATCCTTACAAAGCTTAAACACAATAACTTCTTGAACATCAGGATTAATACCTTTAAGATTAATAATAGTTGCCTTACCAGGTTTTAAAAAATCAGAATAAGGAACAGGCGTACCAGAAAAAATATGCATATCCTTCAAGTGCTCAACCATGCTCATAATGCTCCACTTAGCACTACTCTCCTCAGATTCTAAAGCAAACATAATAGAATCAAAATCAGAACTCTTAGCAGTTTTTAAAGCACTAAAAAGAATCGCTAACTGAGTATTAGACATCTTACCAGGCATTAAATGAACAAGCTCTTGCTTATCAGAAGTCCTAGATAAACGAAGAGGCCTACAACCCTTAACAATTTCAGAATCACCAAATTCAATAACTTCAAAAGACTCAGGTTTCAAATCCAAAAAAGAAAGCTTCTCCAAATCCTGAACGACATCATTCTTAAAACGAAGAGAAGAATACTCCCCGTGAGGATCAATTATTAACAAAGGAATATTTCGTCTAATCATTTCCTCTAACAAAACACCTACTGCATAAGACTTACCAGACCCTGACTTAGCAAGAACAGCTAAATGCATAGACAAAACCTTGTTAAGATCCAAAAAAACCTTAATGTTCTTACCTTCTAATTCACCAATAAACGCTCCATTAGAAACATTAATCTTAATAACTTCCTCAATGAAATCATCCTCAGCCTCTAAAACCTCAGAACCAATATCTAAAGGAATCCTAAGCTTCTTAACCTTTTCATCCTCTTTAAAACCAATAATTTGACAAAACCCCGTAGTAGCATTAACTTCCTTTAAAATTTCAACTACTTGAGCCAAGACATAACCATAAGAAGGATGCATAACTTGAACGTACTGAAACTTTTTAGGTTCTTTTTCTGCATGAAAAAAGAAATCATTAGTCGTCGACTTTCCTACTATTCTACCTAAAATCATTAAAAAGAGTTATTAATCATCATTTATAATTATTTCTACAAACAAAAAAAGAAAAAAAAGAAAAAAGAATTATTTTTCGTGAGGCTTTAACCTCTTAATCTGCATAGGCAAAACACCTTCTTCAAATTCCTTCTTAGCAATCTCTAAAGGATTATACTTAAGCTCCTCTAATTGCTTCTTAGAAAGCTTAATCAAAAAAGGAGCACCCATACCTATCTGAAGAGCCCTAGCCCCAATTAATCTAGCTTTCTCATACTTAGTCACATAACCCTCTGGCAAAGATATCCTAGTCATTCAATTCACCTCGACTATTTTAGATCTTAAAACTTTAGAAGTCTTAATCGCTAAATCAACCATTTTCTCAATGTCCTTCATAGTTAAAGGAGAATCTCCTCCTTTCTGCAAAGCACAAATCTTATCATCATCCAAAACAGTCACAGTTAAACGAGCATCAACAGCCTTCTCCTCCTCATCAGTAGGATCAACGATTAACAAATCACCAATCTTACAAACAGTAATAGGAACAGGCATTTTTTGAAGCTCCAAAGTCTTATCAGTCTTAACATGATAATCAACAGTACCATCCTCATTCATCTTAGGAAACCTAGCATTCTTCAAAGCAGCAAGAGCAGCCAAGCCACCCATATCAATTAAGTTCCCATCATAATTCAAAGGAACAATATCAATAGCCACAGTCCAAACTTTTTCTCCTTTCTCCAAACAAAGAGACTTAGTATTGAAAGCCTTACTCTCCCTAATACCCCTATCTATAACTCTAGCAGTCTCAATGGATTCAATACTAGGAGGACCAGATTCAAATTCAGGATTACTAAGAGGAAGAAGCTCAGCTCCAACCATTAATACTCCGTCTTCAGGTGTATCAGGATAAGGCTTCTCAATAGCCATCTTAACACCTGCAAGAACCTCTGCGTCACCAAAAATGATCTTCGCAGAACCCTCAGCAGTAGATAAAAAACCAGTCTCAATACTTATAGGTCTTAATTCTTCAAGCTTCCTACCATCAATCCTTATACCTTTCTTTAAAGCATTCCTTATATGTTCTTTTACTTCATGATTCATCATAATTACCTCATTTATACTTATTCTTTAAAGCTTCTCTTTGCTTCTCAGCAATTAATCTCAAAGCAGGCTTAACCATTTCCAAGCCTTTAAAAAAATCCTCCTTTGAAACAATACCATCCATTTGAAGAAGAGTAATTTCTTCAGTGCTAGGAATCATCGCAATAGGAACATCCGCAGCTTCATTCTCATCCATGTGTTCTTCATCACCATCCAAGTCAACCAATAAATTACCACGAACCATACCCACTGAAACAGAAGATACCATGTCTTTCATAGTTAAACCCGCATCAGCCAAAGCAATAGCCGCTGCACAAATACCAGCACACCTACTACCCGCATCTGTTTGAGGAAGCTCAATAAAAACATCCACTACTGTGTTAGGATAATCCCTTAAATCAAGAACAGGCCTTAAAGCCTTCTCAGTCACCATACTAATCTCTTTACTTCTACGAGAAGGACCAGGTCTAACCCTAGAACCATCACCTGAAAAAGGAAGCATGCTGTAATTACACCTAAGAATCCCTGTTTTAGGATCTTGCAAAAACTTAGGATGCAATTCCCTAGGACCATAAACAGCCGCGTAAGCCTCAGTATCTCCTATTTTAAAACGAGCAGAACCATCCGCTTTCTTTATAACACCAGCCTCTGCTTCTACAGGCCTAGCTTCATCAAATTTTCTCTTACTTGGTCTTTCAAAAGTCATTGTTGATCACCTTGATTATTATGCTCAGATTCATCTTGCTCAGATAAATCAATAATTCTACCAGTTCTTTGTTCTAAGAACACCTTTATTTTATCAGTCATACCTTGATGATGACTTTCTTTTTCAATCTTCTTAATGGTTTCAGAAACAATCACTTCCATGTCAGGAGTACCCTCAAACCAAATCAAGCCATTCTGACCAATCATTATTTTACAATCAGTCCCTTTCTTAATCATAGAAACCATAGAACCTTTTTTACCAATAATCCTAGGAACCTTGTTAGGATTAACTTTCATAACTCTACCACCCCTAAGCTTTTTAAGCCCAGGACCCTTAGCAGTTACATCTATTAAGTTCTGACTAGTAACATTAGTTATTTTAACCATCACGAAATCTTCCAAATTAAAATACCTAGTAAGATCAGCGCCTTTAGCAATGAAATCAAAACTAGCATCCTTCAAAGGAAGAACAGCGGAATAAGGACAATTAATATCAAGCCTCCAACCACTCATTAAAATGTCATCGACCTTACCAATAATAACGTCGTTTCTTTGAGGTAAGTACCTACCCGCCATAGGAATAGATCTAAGCACTTTGCCTTCAACAGAGATAACTCCTAATCTATTCGCTAAGATGTCTTCGCTCAATCTGTAAGTCCCGTTACTTGGCAAGAAATCCAAGCCCTTAGCAAGAATTTGCCCAGGAACTACTACTTCTTTATCTTTCACTAATAATTCTCCCATTTTTCTTTTTCACCTTTCATTTATTAACATTAACTTCCGCGGAACCCTTAGTCCTCGAACCTAACTCATCCACTAAGTCCGCGTACATACCCGCAGGAATCTTCATTTTACAAACATAAGAACCATCACTCAACCAATCCTCAGACACAACAGAGCCTTGAGCCTTCAAAAAACCATGAAGCTTAGCAGCGAACTGCATAGGCAACCTTATCTGAAGAACTTTCTCCTCAACCCTGATAGGAAGAACAGGTTTTAAACCAGAAATAATTTCTTGAACTTGGTCTTCTGCTTTTCTATATTCATCAATTTTTAATTTAGATTCATTCAACGCGGACTCAATTCTATTAACAGGATGAGGTAACCCAGACCTAGGATCAATAGCTATTCTATGAATAGCATTAATTATTTGTTTTCTCTTCTCATCACGAAGCTTCTCTCTGTGCTCAGAAGATAATTGAACTTCTCCTTGTTTAATTAATTTCAAAGCAGCCTTAAAAAAGTCTTTAGTCAAAAAAGCTTGTTCTATGTCTTCTTCATTAGCTAATTCGCCTTTCTTCGCGTCAGAAAAAATATTCTCAGATTTTAACAACTCAGATAAATCCTCTATTGAATCAGAATTCTTATTCTTGAAATCAATAGCTAAGTCAGGATCAACAACTATTTCAAAGTTCTTACCGAACTTAGTAAACCTAACAAGGTTAAACTGAACTTTTTCATGAGCAAATATTTTTTCTTTCATTCTCATAACGAATCACCTAATCTTTTTTTTATTTACAAAATTTTTCTAATTTATCTTTTGGAACTTTTTCCATTTGCTTTGTGCTTAAAGGAATAATAGCTGCGTCGATTCGCTCAGGCTTAAAATTATCATTCAAAAATTTTTTAAGCATCTTAATAGCTAGTTGAAGACCTTCATCAACACTCATAGAGTCTTTGTATTCTTTATGAAGCATTTCTTCTATTTCAGGTTCTCCCTCACCAATAACAGTTGCCTTGTATTGATAATAAAGACCTGTCGGATCCGTTTCGAACAAAGTCAAACCAGTAGAATCAATGCCTGCAACTAATAAAGACACCCCAAACGGTCTTAAGCCTCCCGATTGAGTACAAAGTTGTTTTAGATTACACATGTCTTTGACAACCGCTAAGTTATCAATAGGATTATCATATTCTACGCGGTGTTGCTGAGCCTTAACCTGAGCTCTTTCAACTAAGACACGAGCATCAGATAATATACCTGCAGCAGTAGCCATGACGTGATCATCAATCTTAAAGATTTTCTCTATTGTATCAGGAACTACTAATTTGTCAACTAATCTCTTATCCGTCACTAATATAACGCCGTCTTTACAAACCATGCCTATAGCCGTGTTTCCTAATCTAACTGTTCTCTTCGCGTATTCAACTTGAAGAAGCCTACCATCAGGACTAAACATAGTTATAGCTCGGTCATAACCCATCATTTGATGTTGTACTGGTTCCATATTAATTACCTCCTAAACGTCTTGGTTCAGTTCTCGCTTTGTTAACTGAACCTGAAACTTTTTTTGTTGTTAAAATAACTTTTCTCGACCCTAATTCATTAATAAAAAGAAGAGAAGCTTTAACCCTGTCTAAGTACTTCGCTGAAGCCCTAATCAAAGCACAATTATCTTTAAAATCTAAAGGAATCAATCCCGCGCC
Source organism: Candidatus Woesearchaeota archaeon (assembly GCA_020854775.1). NCBI lineage: Archaea > Nanobdellati > Candidatus Woesearchaeota > Candidatus Woesearchaeota archaeon. The sequence goes on from JAHKLZ010000008.1 coordinate 51,791, forward strand.
CGCAGCATCTATTATTCCTAAGTTGTGATTAATCTTAGTCACTAATTCATTTAATGGTCTACCCACAAATTTATTAGTATCTAAAGTTATTAGTTCAATGTTCAAATACCTTTTTTTTTCTTTAAGGCTAGGCATAAGACCTTTTATTCGTCTCATAATAGTCACCTAGAAGAACCAACCCTCGCTCCATTCTTCTTTATATAGAGGGGGAACAAAAATTTGTTTATAAAGTTTTGTTTTTAACAGTACCAAGCGCCTTAAAAAAGACTCGGACTAAAAACAGGAAGTATTAAAAAAAAAGTAACTATTTATAAATGAATAACCGAAAAGAATAAAAACAAAAGAAACAACTCAAGATTCATAAAACTTTAAAATCTTAAAATTACGAAGGTGATACCTATGGCTAAGAAAAAAGATGAAAAACCCGAACACATGAAACACGTAGATACATACATGAAACACGCTGATGCAATAGATGTGTTCTCTGATAATTTACACTTGAAAATAATGAATGCTACTTCTAAGACTTTATTAAAAGAAGGATCATCATGGGTTAAAGACGGTGAATATGATAGAAAAGCTATTGCTAAAGGTGGAAAAGTAATAGATGATTTAACTGACGCTATGCTTAATGACTTAATAGCTGCTTCGTCACCACAATTCAAAAAGATGTATAATATTGATTTACCAAAATTAGGAGATGATCCTGCTTCAAAGCATTTCTATGAAAAATTCTTAGGTATAAATAAGAAAAATGTTAGAGAATTCGTAGATAAAAACAAGAAGAATTGGAGTCCTGAAGTACACCACGATTTCACGAGTGATTACGCTAAAAACTGGGTTAACGAACTTAGTTCTTATGCACACTCACACATAGACGCTGAGAAACACTTAGATGATTACATAAAAGAATACAAATTAAAAGACATCATAGACGATAAGATGCTTCCCGCATTTAAGAAATCAAATGAAGCTTCTTTACTAATAAGAGGAATGCTTGATTATTACAGAAAAGAAGGAAAGAACCCTGATGCAGGCGTAGTGCAAAACTTAGCGAATGCATACAAGCAAGAATCTAAAGGAAAAATAGACATAACAAAATACCTAAAATAAAAAATAAAAAAACTTTTTTTCTTTTTTTTCTTATTGTTTTATCTTTCGAATTTAGGAACGAATAATTCTTTGTGTTCTTCTTCCATCTCCACGACTTTACCCATAATAGTTAAGTCATGATGATATCTTACATCCTTAATATTATAAGAAGGATAATACAAATACAAGAAATTATTATACTTCAAATCCTCTACATTAATGGAAAAGAAATCAGGTTCATTAATGAATAATCCGCCTATTACGACTGAGTCGTTAAATGCTGTTTCATTAAATGTTACTTCTTCTTCACCTTTGAATAAGTCCCTAAAGAAACCAGAACTAATAGAATATGTTTTTTCAGGAACTAACAAAACAGGATTTTGTTCATTCGCACCAAGAACTCTTTCAGAAACAAGAATAACTTCGTAATTACCAGGTAATAAAGAAGTTTTTATCTCAGTTTCAGGATAAGACAAATTAAATATTCTTACAAAGCCCGGATTATCTTTCATTATTAACATAACAGTTAATATTTCATTTTCTTCAAGAACACGACCATCTTCCATTGCTAAATCCAAAGACCATGTTCTTTTCTCAGCGTCTTCTAATTCATTAATTTCTACGTTATTAACAAAATAAGATTTTTTTCTAGGCCTAATAATTATTTCTTTTTCAGGATACACTTCTAATATGAATTCATAAGACTCCTCAACTGTTAAATCAGAATCATAACTAACTTGGTAGTTCCCAGTTAAACTATGAAATTCTCCTCCGAAGCAAGGAGGAAGAAAACCTTCAATAACTGCTGAACCATCTTTCATCTTAGAATTACCAACAGGAATCGTAACGTCCAAACAAGTATATGCAAGAGCAAAATCCTCAACAGGACTCTCATCATAACCATTTCTAACAATTACTTTAACAGGAATAGTTCTTTGATCAGGATACCCGAATCCACCAAAATCATCTTCTAATTCATAAGAATCATAAACTATTTCTTCGAAGTCAGTTAACAAGAACTCGTTTTGTCTAACATTAACTTCAACTACGAACCTAAAAATATAACCTTCGTCATTAAAAGCAAAGGGATCCTCTACGGTAACTAGTACAGGATAAGCAATATCATAAAAGAATTCATAATCAGTCATAGCAAAATTAAACAAACCAAGCATACTAATTTGGAGCTTAGGCACCGCGGTAATAACAGGACCAAAACCAGGCTTTATGTTCAAATACATAGGCCAAGAAGGCATATAATCAAAAGAAACCCTTGTTCTTTCAAGCTTATCAGCATCAATATCAAAAGGTGGAAAAATAAAAGATGAATAAATCAAGTTAGCATAAGGATCATTAGTTAAAGGAATAAAAGAATCATAAGCACCCATAACTTGCAAGAAACCAGAATTATCAGCTAATTCAGTTCTCAAAAGTTCTTTAGATTCAAACAAGTTCCAAATAGCAGGAGAACTAACAGTGTGCTCACTATAACGACTAATAGGGGGAATAACAGCATTTTTACCACCCATACTCATTAATTCAAGCACTTTAATAGTGTACTCTTCCAAGAAAGAAGCATCAGAATAAAGTTGTGATTCATACAATAATTGCTTAGCAAAATCAAAAGTTTTTCTAAATTCCAAATCAACAACGTCATTAAACTTATTAAGCTTAGCAACAGTGTCATCCTCAAAGAACTCAACTTCTAAACCCCAATCAAGCTCAACAAAAACATCATCCATTCTAAACAAAACATTAGCAAAAGGCTCAGAATAAGAAATAGAATACAAAGAAGCATAATTACTAAAATCATTCAAACAATCAACGATGTTAGATTCAATGTAATCCTCAACTTGAGCCTTAACAGAATTAGGGCCGGATTCAAGAGATGGCACACCCATAATTAAAGAAACACTATCACCACCAGGATTATTAGGAGAATAATACCAATAAGGAATAACTTGATTACTACCAGGAAAAAACTCTAAAGCAGTATTCAAATACTCAGGGACTAAACCATGCTGAAACTGAGAAACATCTATGTAACCCCCTTGCAAACCCACCCTTATTAGAGCTTCTTTAGTTAAAGAACCAACACAATAATTAACATCAAGAACTAAAGGACTAAGCCTAGCGTCAAACTCAGTAACCAAAGCATCAGTAGGATCAGGCTCTACTTCATCAAACAAAAGAAAAAAAGCAATAAAAACTAAAACAAACACTATTAAACCCAAAATAACAAACACCGTAACTTGACCCTTTTTTTTATCCCAAACCATTTTTTATTCACTCACCAATTTTTGACAAATATAATTCTTATCCCCAACGACATCAAAATAATCACGAAGACCATTAACACTCACAGAGAACTCTAAACAAACCTTAACGAAGTCACCTTCATGCCTTATAATCTTACTACCCATACCCCCGAAGTTCTCAGGAACACCACTAGACGCCATAGGCTCCTCAGAACCAATAACTAACTTAGTAAAATCAACTTTATTACCTGCAGAGTCATACATATAAATATTATAACCTAACTCACCACCTTTACTAGTATAAATTCCTCCTTCAACCCAATAATTATAATAAGAATCCTCACCAGGAACTCTTTGAATACTTGATTTTCTACCCGTTATAAAAGCGCCAGGCCTATGACCCGCAGCACCCGCCTTAACCAATAAACCACCAGTATCAGGACTAACCGCTCTAAAACTCTTACTACAGAAACCCCAATCACCACTACCCGTATCAGCGAACCACTGAGAAAGCTGACCCATAGCTGTATGCCTTCCAAAATCAGAAGAAGACTCATCATCATCTCCCCCAAAGAAAGAACCAAGACTCCTAATAGCAGTTATACCACTAGAAACACCCCACGCAGTTTTAACACCCGTAGTAATAGAACCAAAATGATCCTCAAACTTCATATCAACAGCATTATTCCTTTGCTGACGAGACAAATTCTTTTCAGCGCCTTTAATAAGCTTAGCCGTATCCCTACTCTCCTTATTAATATTTGACCTTGAACATTCATCAATATTAAAAGGTTCACTATTACATAAAGCTAATGCTTCCGAATAAGCAGTATGTTTTTCTTGAGCCCTACGACAAGACCTAGACTGCTCATTACTTTCACAAGAATCTATAACCTCTTGACGAGCTGCATTCACCACTTCTTTATCTATAATTTTATTAGATTCAAAAATACTAATACCTGAAGCAACACGATTTAACTCATCAATATTTTCCTGATGTTCAGCTTTAGTTTTATAAAAATCATTCAAAAGTTTAACTTCAGTAGCTAAACCTTTCTTAAGATCAGGATACTTCTCAATTAATGCTTCATATTTCTTTTGGTTAGCTTCAGAAACCATATTAAAAGATTCAACGTTACCGAAAATACCGACGAATTTATTTATATCATGACTACTAAGCTGAGTTTCTAAATCTGAAATCTCTTTTTCCACACTAGCTAATTCCTTTTCTAACTCTTGTTTTGATTCTTCAAGTCTTATTAAATCCGCTAAATGCTCATTTTCCTCACCTATAATCTCAGGATGTTTTTCAAGATCTTCTATTTCAACCCTAATACTTTCCAACTCTTTTTCTAAATTTAAATACTTATCAGTTTTTCTGTTCAAATCATTATTAATTACTTCATACTTTCTAATATTAGATCTGGCAAAAGAATCTTGATTGAAATTACCAATAAGTTTACCTTCAGGAGAATAAACATTATAAGAATCAACAACTATTTTATCACCATCAAATCTGACATTATCAGGACTAACAATTCCTATGACTGTTTCAGTAACTTCATCCTTCTTTGTGATTCTTTCAACTACTTGGAACTGATAATCATCCTCATCATAAACCAAGTACTTGTTACCACCTAAAGATTCGCTGTAAGATAAATCAACAGCTTTAGGGAAGTGACCTACTTGTTGATCAATAGCTAATCTGCTCTTAATAATCCTATCAGCCTGAGTTAAAGGAACCTGACAGAAAGGAGCAGGATCAACCTTGTTAATATTCTTAGCTTGTTCAACCACGCTCTTCAAAGTGCTTATGAAAGTTCCTAAGCTTTGAACAAACACATTAGTTAAACACGCACCTTTAAGCAAGTTATTAACAGAGTTACCTTGAGCCATTATGCTACACGCAATAGGGAAAGCAAAACCAAACAAATTATAAGGATTATTAACAACATCGCTGAATCTAGAAGAAAAATCCCTAAACATATTAACAAAAGGAATCGCATCTAAAACACCTGTAGCTGTGTAAACACACGTAGAATAAGATCTTTCAGCCTCACAATAAGAAACACTTTGACCATGTTCAATCATACCAGTAGTTAAACAATCAAGATAATTACACTCAATGGATTGTTCAACTTTCAAATGATGAATAACAGCAGGAACACACTGCATAGCATAAGCAACATATTTACTCTTGTAAGGATCGTAGAAACTAGAATAACTATCTCTACCAAGCATTTGAGGAACCATATCCGCATCAACAGATAAATAATTCATAAAATCATCCAAGCCACTAACCAAATCAAAACCAACAATATCAGAAACAAAACTACCTTTACACATTAAGTAATTACAAAACTTAGCTGCATTCTTCACCATTTTATCATCTGATTTAAGAAGATTAATTGAAGACCCTGTTTCAATCATACCCAGTCCCGCATTTTGTTGACCCATCATTAAACCCACAACTTCTAAGACTTCACCAGCAGAACTCAATAAGCCCCCAACACTTTCTATGCCTGTTAACATAGTGCAAAACCTTATAGCGTTATCCATACTAGAATCCAACCCTTCAAAGACTTCTTCGGATCTCTCAATTTGCTCCCTTGTTGACTCAATACTATTATAGATCTTATCAGTTAAAGTATCCCTATTATCAAGAGTAATACTAAAAGTAAGATTTACTTTTTCAGGCTGAGAATAAAAATAACCATCTTTCTTAGATAATATTTCAAATTCACAAACATGCTTTAATTCACGAATATCAGAGTACCTATTATTGCTAGGATTATCAAGACCTGTTTGTCTTAAACCAACCCTAACATAAACTTTTTTAGAATCTTTATCAAAATTAAGAACATCAAACTTAGTAACATCTCCGCGAGTACCTGTTTCATTCACAATAACAGGAACACAACTACCAGTGTTCCCTTTAACACTTAACAATTCAGCACCTGAAACTCCTGATAAAATAGCTTCAACATAAAAAGTTCTTTCATAACCCATGTTACGAACATTCATTTTATTAGAAGACTGCACAGTAGCACCAAGACTCCAAAAATTAGGAATAATTTCTCTTTCAACTTCTACTAATTCAACTTCTAAATCTTCACGAACCTTATTTCCCGCAGCATCAGTAAAAATAACAGGAACAACATAAGTTCCTTTAGTAGTAACTAAAGACCTAACCCCCGCGGAACAATCAAATAATCCATCACGCAAAATACACTGACCAGTAATATTAGCCGAACCAACACTTTCACCTATTACTAACATATCCAAGACCGGGCTAACCGCGTCATAAACCTTAGCACTAATCCTGAACGTGTCATCAACACCAGTAAATCCAATTTCTCTAGCATCCACAACTTTTATTTCCTTAATCTCAGGAGGAGAAGCATCGCAAACTAAATTAAAATTATTATGCGTCACTTGTCTTCCTGCATCATCACTACTAGGACGACCCTCAAAAGGAAACAATGAAGCTCTAAATGCTTGATTATCTTCACAAACAATATTAACAGTACCATTACAATTATCAAAATCACAACCAATTATGTAACCCCTAGTACCCCCCAAGCTAAAACCTAAAAGACCACGAAAAAAACCAGCTTCTGAACTTTCAAATTTTAAAATAATATTATTAAAACCTGAAGAGATATAACAAACTTCTTCGTGACAAAACCTAGTCCCTATTAAATTAACCTTAGGATTAGCAGTCGTTCTCTTAAGAGGAATAATATTAGAAGAAACATCATCACCACGTTTTGCTATTATTTCAACTTCAGAAACATGAGTTGATTTTTCAAGAATTAACCCTCTAAACAAACAATTATAATATTCTTCTCTTTGTTCACAAGACGCTTTGCTTATATCCCAAGAACCATATTGACTCACATAACTATTCGTATAAATATTATCGTTTAAGTCACTAACATCAAAAACTATTCCTTGAAGAAAATCAGCATGAACTTTAACTTCTAAGTCAACAACGATAGGCGCCCTCTCAGAATAATAAGTAAGAGTTTTATTATTCCAAACTAATCTAGAATCAGTAATTTCAAGCGCGAACACACTATTTAACAAAGAAATAAAAATGAACAATAACAAAAATACCTTAACACCTTTCAAATGACTCACACCTTTTTTGAATTTAAACATTTTTATTTAAAAAGTTTTCTGAAAAACTCCTTGAAAATACTCATTAATTCTTTCTTATTAACACTGCTTGATTAAAAAAATTAATTAATAACACACAAAGCGCAACCAATATAGGACCCATAATTATTCCAAAAACACCAAATAATTTTAATCCGCCAAAGATTGCCATCACCATTAAAACAGGATGCATGCCTGCTTTTTCACCTAAAAATTTAGGCTTGAAAACATTCTCCATATACAATATTATGAAAGTTCCAAAAGCTAAAACACCTATGCCTGCAAATAGATTTCCTTGAACTAATTGAAATAAACCAGCAGGTATCCAAACCATGGCAGTCCCAACCAAAGGAATCAACGCTAAAACAGTCATCATTAATCCCCAAAAAATAGGATTTTTAAGACCGAAAATAAAAAACGCGAATCCCCCAAGGAAACCCTGAACGAAAGCCATCAATATGTGCCCATACATCACTCCATGAAGAACTTTTTTAGATTCTTTTGTTATTTCATCTTTATGCCTATTAGATACAGGAAGCATACCCATTATGCTAGCCAGAATCTTTTCACCCTCTTTAAATATATAAAATAATAAGAATAACAATATTAACAAACCAACAAATATCTCCGCTAACGAATTAATTATACTAGAAACGGACACCGAAAACGTGTCTCTAATAGCGCTAAACAAAGGAACAACTATGTTTTCACTAGACACATTTAAACCAAGAGATGACTCAATAGCTGAATCAACATCTTCAAAATTATAATGTGAAACCAAATTGTAAGTATTAGTAACTTCTTTTACCACGCTATTAACAAATAAGTAAGAAGAAACACCAATTAATAAAACTATTAATACAACGAGTAAAGAAGCTGACAAATTAGGACCTAAACCTTTGTTTCTTAAAAACTTATTAAGAGGAAAAAAGAACACTCCCAGCGTAGCGCCGAGAACTAAAGAATAAATAAAAGGTTTAAACAATAATGCTAAAGCTAAAACAGCCAATACATAAGCAAATAACAAGAAATAAAAAGCATTTTTAGAACCATTAGGAAATTCACTTTTTATTTTGTCGGATTTTTTCTTCAAACACTCACCTTTTACAAAGAAGACGAAACTTTTTAGTATATAAATGTGTTGATAATCCTTAAAAGAAAAGATTTTTATAAAAAAAGAAGTGTATCTTATTCCATGAGTGGTATCAGCGAAGAAGAATGGCAAAAAATGAGCCCTGAAGAAAGAGAAGAATTTCAAATAAAGAATTGCGTGTTTTGTAAAATTATTAGCGGAGAAATACCTTCTAAAAAAATTTATGACGATAATAACTTCGTAGGCATACTAGATATTAATCCCGGAGTGAAAGGACACATTTTAGTTCTTCCTAAAAAACACGTTCAAATAATGCCTCAACTAGGCACTGAGCTTAGTGGTGAATTAGGAATTGTTTGCAAAAAAATATCTGAGAAAATGAAAAAAGCATTAAGTGTTAATGATGTTTCAGTATTTGTTGCTAACGGCGCAGTCGCCGGACAAAACGCGCCTCATTTCATGATGCATATTATTCCAAGAAAAGAAAATGATAATATATCTCTTAATCCTGAATTAAAAAAATTTAGTTTAGAAAAAATTAATGATTACAGAAAAAAAATAATCAAAGGTCTAGGTTTGCCTGATTTAACAAATGAAAAAAAACAAGATGACTCCAAAGAAGAAAAACAAGAAGTTAAAGAATTAGAAACACAAAATGTTCCTGACAAGGATCTATTAGATAAAATATCAAAAATGTTTAATTAAAGAAAAAAAATGGAATTGCAATTAGAACAAGTAATAATTAGGGATGAAGAATTAGTTGTTTTTTTCCCAGAAGAAACAATTGTTGAAGGAGAACTAGTAGTTGCACCCATACACGCGTTTAAAACATTAGAAGATATACCTGAAGCACTTATTGAGAAAATGTTTCACGTGGTTAACAAAATGAGTTCTAGCTTGTTTGATTTATTAGGATGTCATGGAACTAATTTGTTAATACAGAACGGAGAAATAGCGGGACAAAAATCAGAATCATTATTCATAAGAATAATACCTAGATTCCAAGATGATTCTTTACAATTAAAATGGGATTCTTCTCCGAGCAGTCCTGAAGATTTGGAAAACGTGGTGAAATCTTTTAAAGATGCTGATGAAGAAAAAATACAAGAAGCATATTTAGAAGAACAAAAAAAACAAGCAACACAAAAAGTTCCTGAAGAAGAACAAAATGATTACTTGTTAAAATCTTTAAAAAGAAATCCTTAATTCTAAAAAAAAAATTATTTTTTTCTAAGAGTGGAAGCTATTAATAAAGGAAAAGTCAAAGAAAAATCAGCTCTCACTTTAGCAGTAGGTGCATCTAATTTAATTTTTGCCCAAGTCTTAGCTTCTTCTTGGTTACCCCCTGAATCAGAACCGTCAAACTCAGAAGCAGTAGTTAAATAAATCGCGTAATCAAAACCTTCTCTGAATATTTGAGCATTAAGATTGTAATGCTTAGAAATGCCCCCTCCTAGAATTAATGCGCCTGCTTTTTCTTGTTGAAGAACTTCATTAACAAGACTAACATGATCCTCAGTTACATCTATAATAAAATCTTTATTTTTTTGTTTGAAGAAATAAACTATGTCTCCAAAAGAACCATCCATTATGCCCGGACAATAAACAGGGACGTCGTTCTTAGCGGCCCAGTACAAATAAGAATCTTCACCTAGTTTCAATCCTGCTTTTTTAAGTAAATAAGAAGGAGAAACAACTTTTTTTTCTTTGAAAACTTCTGTTAATAATTCGTTTAAAAAACGTTCAAAATACAAATACCTGTTATTAGGAACAAATATGTTGCCTATTCTACCTACGCCGTGTTCAAACAAGGAACGACCAGACACATCAAATTCACCTAATTTAAATGAACTAAGACTCTTAATTATGTCTTCTTCTACTCCGCTAGCAGTAGTTATTATTGTGTGCATCTTTTTTTGTTTTACCAAAAAAGTAATTATATCTCTTAACCCTGAAGAAATAGCGTTACCTGTAAAAGAAAAATAAATAGGAACTTTTTCTTCAATCATAGTATTCATAATCGTTACTGCTTTAAAGAATTCTGTTGCTTGAAAACCAGTAGACCCAAAGCTCTTAATGAAAGAATCAAAATCAAAATCATTAGAAAAATCATAACCTTTTATCAAAGGATGATTATCTAACTCATTAGTTTTAACCATGTGTTTTTGATCACTGTAAGAACGTTTCATAAATCATCAACTATTCATTATTTAAATCAATATTAGAAGGTGGAATCTGAACTCCTCTTCCTAAAACATCTGCACAATCAGGACAATCATCAGTTTCCCAATCTTCACATATCCCATCATAATTACAACGCGTCTCAGGAGAACGCATACAACCCGTAGCTAACACTGATAAAATCAGCAAAACTAAAACAATTACTTTCTTATTCATTTTTAAACCCCCTAATACTTGCGAATATTTACTTATTTAAATATTTTGAGTTAATTATCTTTTTCTTTTAGTATTTTTTTTAATATTAATATTGTCAGAGTAAATCTTCCTAGCAGGAACAGGAATCTCTATTTTGTTTTTAATTAATAAAGAGTAAATAGCTTTAGTTATCTCGCTTTTCTTAACGAATAAATCATGATAATCATTAATGAATACCCCTATCATTAATTCTAAGTAATACTCCGCTACTTTAACAAAGAAAAATTTAGGCCTAGGATATTTTAATATGTCTTGTCTTTTATCTAACATATCAAAGATTAATTTTTCAACTTTTTCAACGTCTGTCCCTATCGCCACAGGCATAATAATTTTTAACCTTATAGATTTTGTTGGTTGAGCATAGTTCCTTATTTTCATGTTAGCTAAAACAGAGTTAGGAACATATATTTCTTCTAAATCAAAATTCTTAAGCTTTGTACTTCTAAGAGATGTTTCCATGATGAATCCAACTTCTCCATCAGGTAATTCAATTAAGTCCCCTTTACGAAACGTATCATCAAGAACTAAAGCTATACCTCCAAATATGTTTGTTAAAGAATCCCTAAACGCGAATCCTATGATTACGCTCGCTATACCTAGGCTTGTTAGTAATGCACCCACAGATATTTCCCATGTTTGTAAAATGAAAATTAAAGCAACAAATCCTAGTATTATGTCAACAACGCTTTTCATTAAAGGAATTATTCCTTCGTGAGTTTCGTCATTCCTATTTTTTTTAATTTTCTTGCTCCAATTTTCTAAGGAAATATGACTTATTATACTTAACATATACGTAATGAGTATAATGGATAAAGATATTAAGAAGCTATTAAGATTAGAATGAATCCTAGGATAGTCTCTTAAGTATGTGCTAACAATTGCTTGAACACCTAAAACAACTATTATGAAAAGAAGAGGGTGTTCTAGTCTTATTATTTTTTTAACATCATACATTGATTTTTTCTTTACGAATTTGTAAATGTATTTTCCTATTTGATGAACAAGAACCATTAGTAAAAGAACAGAAATTATTATTAAGATAGTTAATAAGAAGTCCGGATTAGATCCAAATAATTCAAGTAGTAGTTCTTTCATCTTATTTCAAGCAATACTCCGAGTATTTATACATTTGTTACAATTATGAGATGATTAAAAAACTAAAAAAAATTTATGCAGAAATAATTTTTTGGTCAACACTTATTGAGAAGTCACAAGGAAACTTTTTTCTTGCTCTGTTAAGTGCGTCTTTAGCAACACTTAATTTGTCTTTGTTAACTTCGACTTCAAGAACTGCTTGACCTTTTCTTACACGGGCAGCCAATCCTACTGCTTTACCAAATGAATGCGCCATACCTGTACTCATACGGTCAGCACCTGCACCTGCTGCTAGAGGATTATTTCTTAAAACATGATGAGGATAAACTTTTATTCTTAATTTATAATTTAAAGGTGCTTTTTCTTCTAGTAATTTATTTGTTGTTTTTCTGGCTGATTCTAATGCATTGTGTCTTAGTTGAATATCAGATTTTGATCTTAGAGATAAAACATAAGAATATTCTTTTTTCTGATTACCCATTACGTATTTTACTATTTTGTTGTTTGGAACTGCTCTTACGAAAGCTTTTTTTCTGTATTTTGATTTTCTAGTGTAAGGTCTTTCTAAGCGTCTCCAAGCCACTGCTCTCATTAATTTTGCCATGTTGGTGAGAAAAATATGTTTGTTTAAAAAGCTTACGGAAACTAATGGTTGTTTTTCTGACTATTTAACTAAATGTTTGTTAAGTTATTCTTAAAGTTTTATAAAAAAAACATTATGATGAAAAACATATTTTAATATACAATAATGTATATCATTATACTAAAAAATGGAAATATTTATATAGTGGCTATGACAAACAAACATAATAATGAGCTACTTAGACCAATTACAAAGAACAGGAACCATGGACGCGGTCCAAAGACAAACAACACAATTTAGCAACGCACCAAGAACAGAAACAACAAGAAAAGAAGACCCAATCACGAATTTTCAAGAACAAATAAACCAATTACAAACAACACTACTAGAACAAAAAAACAAATTCGACAGATTCCTCACAATAAACCAGAACAGAATAATGACCCTGGAGAAAGAGGTAAACCAGCTCAGAGAAGAGCTAAACAAAAAAACACAAATGCTCGATAAACTGAGCGATAAAGAAACCGTACAAAGAACTAGAGAAGCCCTGTTCAACAGAAAAGACAGGGCGCCTCTAGACAGCCCCGTAGACAGAAACAACGTAGCACCATCACAAGTCCAAATCGAAAAAATTTTCAATTGTAGCGGGAAAAAATTCTAAACCACCCCTCTTCAACCCGCTACAAATGAAATTAAAAATTGTCAAGAACGAGAGTTAAGCCGAAAGGGCAACTCCACCTTGGCAATCATATTTCTAAAATAACCGAAAAATAACCAAAAAACGTATAAAAAACAATATTAAAAACAAAACAAAAATAACAAACCGTGAAAGATAACGAACTAGAAAGAATAGCATTAATAGCAACAATAATCGGACTAATACTAATTCTAATAATGATGCCAAAATACGAACCAGTAGACGCACACTATTTAACAAACGACGATAACAATGCTTACCTAGAAGGAACAATAGTAAAAAAATCCTACAACGACGAAACAGGATGGAGTTACCTAGAAATAAACACCTGCAAAAATACAAAATCATTCTACAACGGAGAAATACCCTTACAAGAAAAAGAAAAAATACACATACAAGGCACATACCAAAACAACGTATTCAACATAAAAAAATACAAATAATTAATCAACCAAACTAAGAACATCAATTAACAAATCTTCAAAATCACTCATGCCCTTAAAATACATAGCATCATCAAGAAGCTGAACTTCATCACCCACAGACTCCGCCAAAAAAGCAGAATCATCTAAACTACTCTGATCATCATTTTCAGAAGCATACACAAAAAAATTCTTAGACTTATCCTTAACAACAGAAAAATCAAAATCATCAAGAGAAAAATCCTTAAAAACATTTTTCAAAGAAGAACCAGAAATAAAAAAAACACCCTTAACATCACGAAGCTTTTCCTCCAAAACCTTAAGCACAACAACCCTACCAGCGCCGTGACCAATAAAAATAGAAGACTCATCTAAATGCTTACGAAAATCCTTCAAAGCAGAAACCCAAGAATCAAAACTCTCACCAACAGAAGGCATAACCGGTAAGAAAAAAGAATGACCACGCTTAACAAGCTCAGAACTAAGCCAATCATACCAAGCATGACTTTCCCCATCCGATACCAAAATAATGTTAACCATAAAAAACCATAATAAACAATATTATTTAAAACCTTTGAAACCCTGCATCTTCTTCATCATACGCTGCATATCACGCTCAGAAGAACCAGGCTTAAGCATCTTCATCATTTTCTTAGACTGACGATACTGCTTCAACATACCACGAAGATCAGAAGCAGGCAAACCAGCACCCTTACTAATCCTATCAACACGAGAACCAGAAATAATATCAGGATCCTCCAATTCTTGCGTAGTCATACTACCAAGCAAAGGCTTCCACTTCTCCAACTCTTGCTCCCTATTCTGCAACATATCCTTAGGAATGTTAGCCGAACCAAGACCTGGAATCATATCCACTATTTTGTTCAAAGGACCCATTTTTTTCATAGCCTGCATTTGCTCATACAAATCCACAAGATTAAAATCACCTTTCAACAACTTCTTACCAATATCCTGAGCTTCCTCCTCACTAATAGCACCACGCGTCTTCTCAAGCAAAGCCTCCAAATCACCCATACCAAGAAGCCTCCCTACAAAACCCTCAGATTTAAACTCCTCCAAATCATCACTCTTCTCACCAACCCCAATAAAACGAACAGGAGAACCAGTAATAGCACAAGCAATCAAAGCACCACCACCCTTAGCAGTACCATCAAGCTTAGTAATCACAACGCCAGAAACTCCGCAAGTATCATGAAACGCGGACGCTTGTTTCTCCGCGGCCTGACCAATATCAGCACTCAAAACAAGCAAAGACTCATCAGGAGAAACCACTTTGTTAATACCATCAAGCTCAGAAATTAAATCATCAGAAAGAGCATCCCTACCCGCAGTATCAACAATCACCAAATCAAATTTCTCCAAATCCTTCTCAAACTTCTTATAAATCTTAACAGGATCCTTAACTGATTTATCCGTAAAAACCTGAATACCAAGACTTTTACCAATCTGCTCTAATTGATCCGCAGCAGCAGGTCTCCAAGTATCCAAAGAAATCATACAAACACTCACACCCCTCTTCTTAAAATAAGAACCAAGCTTACCCGCAGAAGTAGTTTTACCAGAACCAAACAAACCCACCAATAAAACCTTAAAAGAACCCTTCTTAGACTCCTTCTTAGCCCTTATACCCGACTTAAAATCAACTTTGCCACCTTGACCAAGAAAATTAACCAATTCCTCATAAACAATATTAACCAAATGCTCCTTCTTAGAAACAGACCTAGGAACTTCTTCATTCAATGCACGCTCCTTCATCTTCTTAGTCAAATCCAAAACGAGCTTAACATTAACATCAGACTGCAACAAAGCGCGCTGAATATCCTTAATTAATTCATTAATAAGCTTCTCATCAACAAATAAAGCATTAGTAATTTTTTTAAGAGTGCTTTTCAATGAATCAGACAACGAATCCAAAACCATACTAATAGAAGGAAAAAACAATTTATAAATTTTTATGCAAAAACAAACACTAAAAAATAAATAATAAACTTTTTAATGAAACATTATTTCTTAAAATAAATATGATAACAGAACAAGAAATACAAGAAATAAGAACAAAATTAAAAGAATCAGCAAAACCATTATTCTTTTTTGATGACGACGCAGACGGCGTAACATCCTTTGTTATGATGTATAAATTAGCAGGAGATGGAAAAGGAGTGTGCGTAAAAGGAAAACCAACCTTAGAAGCAGAGTACATAAGAAAAGTAGAAGAATATAGTCCTGATAGAGTATTCATATTAGACAAACCAATAGTAGAACAAGAATTCTTAGATCAAGTAACCCAAGAAGTTATATGGTTAGACCATCACCCAGTACAAGACAATAAGAACGTAAAATATTATAATCCAAGAAAAAAAAATGATGAAGACAACAGACCCACAAGTTATTGGGCATACCAAGTATGTAAAGAATTACCAGAAGCGCTATGGTTAGCAGGAATAGGAGTCGTAGGGGATTGGAGCTTAGCACTAAAAGAAGAATTAAACAAAGAATATCCTGATTTGTTACCTGAAAACATCACGAGTGCTCCAGAAGCATTGTTTAAAACAAAATTAGGCGAATTAGTAAAAATAATAGATTTTAATCTTAAAGGAACAACTACTCAAGTCATGCAATCAATAAAGATACTAACAAGAATAGAAAGTCCTTATGAAATATTGGAACAAAGCAGTCCTAAAGGCAAATATTTATACAAGAAATACGCAGCCATAAAAGAGAAATATGACTCTTTAAAAAAAGGCGTAGAAGTAACCGAGGAACCAATAATATTTTTTAAGTACACAGATAACAAATTAGCAATATCTAGTATGTTATCAAACGAATTATTATTTGAAAATCCTGATAAGATAATAATAGTAGCAAGAGAAAAATCAAATGAATTAATGCTATCGATAAGATCCACGAACATAAATGTTTCAGAAATATTAAAAGAATCACTAACAGGAACTAACGGATACGGCGGAGGACACGATAACGCGTGCGGCGCCTGTATAAACAAAGACGGATTTGAAACATTCATGGAAGACTTCAAAAATAATTTGAATAAAAAAATAAAAAAATGAATTTTCAAAAAACACAACCAGTAGAAAAAGGAAGTTTCTATTTAGACGTAGCTGTACAAAGAGCAAAAAAACAAGTGAATGCTTTAACAATAAGAATAAAAGATGAAGATAAAAAAGCATTAATAAAAGAAAAAACAAGAATTAAAGTAATAAAAGACACACTAATAAAAAGCTTCATTAACATAATAAATTCTTTTCCAGGACTTGATGGATTGCCTGAATTCTATTACGAATTATGCAAAAGCACTATGGATGTTGATGAAGTAAAAAAAGCATTATCAGTCATATCTTGGGCGCCAGGAAAAATATCTGAACTAGAACGAGAATTCATAAGACAAACAAGAGGAAAAACAAAAGAAGACATAATAAAAGCTAGACGCGCATTCATTGGAAGAATCTCATCCATAATAAAAAGAATGGACAAAAAACTAGAATTAATAGAACAAACAAGAAGAACAATGATAACGTATCCAGACATAAAAGATGATTTATTCACTGTGTGCATATCTGGTTTTCCAAACGTAGGAAAAAGCACGTTACTATCAAGAATAACTACTTCTAAACCCGAAATAGGAAATTATTCTTTTACAACAACAACGCTTAATACAGGTTATTTCAAGGACGGATTTGAAAAAATACAAATAATAGATGTTCCAGGAACACTTAACAGATTTGAAAAAATGAATAACGTAGAGAAACAAGCACACTTAGCATTAAAATACTTAGCTAACTTAATAGTGTATGTTTATGACTTAACAGAACCTTATTCTTTAAAAGAACAAGATGCTTTATTTGAAGAAACAAAGAAATTAGGAAAACCAATATTGATTTATGTAAGCAAAGCCGATTTATTAGGAAAACAAAAAATTAAGGAATTCATAAAAAATAATGAAATAAAAAACGCGAATTATGACTCTGAAGAACTAAGAAAAGAAATAACTAAACAACGAAGAAAATAACACAAAAAAATAAGGATTTAAACAACAAATTTTATAAATAAAAAAGGTTTCTTTAAATCAATAAAAAAAAGCGAGTTTATCGACAAAAAACTAAAGGGAGATTATTCATGAATCAAGATAATAAAGGAAGTTACGATTCTCATAACATAAAAGTACTAGAAGGCTTGACCGCTGTAAGAAAAAGACCTGGAATGTACATAGGAAGCACAGGCCTTAGAGGCTTACATCACATGATACAAGAAGTAGTTGATAATTCCATAGATGAAGCAATGGCTGGGCACTGCGACGAAATAAAAATAATAATACATAATGATACTTCTGTAAGCGTAGAAGATAATGGAAGAGGAATACCCGTGAGTATTCATAAAGAAACAGGACTTCCAGGCGTAGAACTAGTAATGACTAAGTTACACGCAGGAGGAAAATTTGACAAAGACAATTATAAGGTTTCCGGAGGACTACACGGAGTAGGTGTGAGCGTAGTAAACGCGTTATCAAAAAAAGTTGAAGCAACAGTTTATAGAGATGGAAAAGAATACTTTATAGAGTTTGAGAAAGGAATAACCACTAAGCCATTAACTCAAAAAGGAACAACTAACAAAAAAGGAACACTGATTAGGTTCTGGGCAGACCCTGAAATATTTGAAGCACTAGATTATGATTCAGCACTAGTAAATAACAGATTAAGAGAATTAGCATTCTTAAACAAAGGAGTAACAATTATTTTCAAAGATGAAAGACCAGGATTTGAAAAAGAAGCAAAACACATATACGAAGGAGGAATAGTAAGCTTCGTAGAACACTTAAACAAAAACAAGAACGTGATAACCAACACGGTGTATTTCTCAAAAGAAAAAGAAGGAGTAACCGCAGACATATGCATGCAGTACAACGATTCATACTCCGATTCAGTATTTAGCTTCGTTAACAACATAAACACTCACGAAGGAGGAACACACGTTTCAGGATTTAAAACCGCTTTAACAAGAACTCTAAATAATTACGCTGAAAACAACAAGTTACTAAAAGACAAAGACTCAAGATTCTCAAGTGACGACGTACACGAAGGACTAACATGCATAATATCCGTGAAAGTTCCAGAGCCACAATTCGAAGGACAAACCAAGACTAAACTAGGAAACAGCGAAGTAAAAGGAATAGTAGATAGCTTAGTAAGCACCAGTCTTAATACTTACTTAGAAGAAAATCCTTCAGAAGGAAAAAAAATAATAGAAAAAGTACTAAGCGCGGCGAGAGCAAGAGAAGCAGCTAGGAAAGCAAGAGATTTAACAAGAAGAAAATCAATACTGGAAAGTACCACGTTACCAGGAAAATTAGCAGATTGCTCAGAGAAAGACCCTGCTAAATCAGAATTATACATCGTGGAAGGAGACAGCGCAGGAGGAAGCGCAAAACAAGGAAGAAGCAAAGAGTATCAAGCAATACTTCCTTTGAAAGGAAAAATACTAAACGTAGAAAAAGCAAGACTTGACAAAATAATTTCATCTAACGAAATATCAACAATGATAACAGCGATAGGAACAAGCATAGGCGAAGAATTCAACTTAGAAAAAGCAAGATATCACAAAATAATAATCATGACTGATTCAGACGTGGACGGAAGCCACATAACTACTTTGATATTAACATTCTTCTTCAGATACATGAAAGAATTAATAGATGCAGGATACGTATACGTAGCACAACCACCTTTATACTTAGTAAAAAAAGGAAATCAAAAAATATACGTAAGAGACGAAAAAGGAAAAGACGAAATCCTAAAACAATTCGAAGACGCAAAAGGAGTAAGTATCCAAAGATACAAAGGATTAGGAGAAATGAACCCTGACCAATTATGGGATACCACAATGGATCCTCAGAACAGAGTTCTTAAAAAAATAACTATTGAAGACGCAGTAGAAGCAGACCGCGTATTCACCATGCTAATGGGCTCAGAAGTAGAACCAAGAAGACAATTCATCGAAGATAATGCTTACAAAGTACAAAACTTAGACATATAAAAAGAAATTATTTGTTTTTACGAGCATAATTCTTTTCGAAATTAAGATCCCATACATCAAAAAATAACATGTTTTTCTCATTAGGAATACCTAATAATACCTTAGCAGCTTTAGAAGCCACAACTCCCGCAGCTGTATGAACCGTAGCAGCCATTATGCCCTCTTCACTAATTCTTTTATTCTTAACATAATCAGATATCTCATTAAGAGTAGTACCTTGCTCAATCACGAATACTTGACCTTGACTACCACTAACAAAACAATAAATCATAGGAATCTTTTTCTTTGAACAATACTTATCAATAATCAAAGAAACCTCTAAGTCATTAGTACAATCAATAACCAAATCAGAATCTAATAAGTAACTATTAATAGGTGTTAATTCCTCATGAAAAGCCTTAATAGAAACCGCGTCATTAATAGAATCAAGACGCTTCTTAGCTTGTTTAGCTTTAAACTTATTAACGTCCTCTTGTAAAAACAAAGAAGTTTGCTGAATTTCATAATCAAGTATTCTACCTTTATCAATTAAACGAACACCTATACCTGCTCTAACAAGCATGTCAGCAACAACTGAGCCAACCCCTGCTAAGCCAACAACAGCCACTGTTTTAGCTCTCATTTCTTTAGCTCTATCACCTATTTGTTTGACTAATTCGTGCTTAGAATACTTATTATTCTTTGATGCCATATAAAAAAGGATTAACTAAGTTTTATATAAATATTTCGGGGATAAAAATCTTTTATTACACTAATATAAGAAAAATATTTATAAATATAGGAATTGATCCTCTAAGAATGCGAGCTAAAATCCGAGAAATTGTGAAAAACAAAAAAATAAATAAATACTTAGTTAGCATTATTTCTATTATTAACTAAATAAGGTTTCCCTAAAGATTATTAAAGGGAAAAAGAATACTTGTTAGTAATAGAAACATAAATTGATTCAGTGAACGAAAGGGGGTTCATTAATGGCAGAAAAATATGATTATAAAGCGATAGAACAAAAAATGCTTAGTTACTGGGAAAAAGAAGATATACTGAATAAGAAAAGAATAAAAAATAAAGATGGAAAGAAGTTTTATTTTTTACAAGGACCTCCTTATACTTCTGGAAGATTACACATGGGACATGGTTGGAATCACGCGTTAAAAGACGCAGTTCTAAGATATAAAAGATTTCAAGGATTTAATGTTTGGGACAGAGCAGGATATGACATGCACGGCTTACCAACCGAATTAAAAGTAATGAAAGAATTAAACATGAAGTTCAAAGAAGAAATACTTGAGTATGGAATGGATAAATTCAACAAGAAATGTAAGGATTACTCTGTTGAAATGATGAAGCACATGGATGATGATTTAATAAAAATAGGTATAACTCTTGATTTCTCAGATTCTTATCAACCAATAACTAATGAATTCATAGAAGGACAATGGGCATTAGTGAAAAACGCTGATAAAAATAAGCGATTATACTTAGGAGAACGAACCCTTTCTTGGTGTCCTGATTGTGGCTCTGCTTTAGCGAAACACGAACAAGAATATGAAACAGTTACTGATAATTCTATATTCGTAAAGATGCGTGTTAAAGAAAAAAACAATGAATTCTTAGTTATTTGGACAACTACTCCTTGGACTATTCCTTTTAATTTAGCAATAATGGTTAATCCCGAATTAGAGTATCAGAAGTGCAAGATTCTGAGCGGAGACTACAAAGGAGAAACATGGGTTGTAGCTAAGCAATTAGCAGGAGTGTTCATAAACGGAGTCGCAAACGCAGAATACGAAGTCGTAGAAGAATTCTTAGGTGAAAAACTTGAAGGAACAAGATATGAACATCCTTTCAGCAAAGATTATGATGTTTACAAAGAAATAAAATCAGATAAGTTACACAGCGTATTATTAAGTACGGAGTACGTTGATACAAGTGCAGGAACAGGATTGGTTCATTGTGCGCCTGGATGCGGACCTGAGGATTACGAAGTAGGATACAAAAATGGATTGCCTCCTTTTAATAATATTGATGAGAAAGGAACTTTTCCTGATGAAATGAAAATATTTGAGGGATTAGTAGCAAAGAAAGATGATAATAAATTCGTAGAAGCTTTAAAAGAAAGAAATGCTTTGATTGCTCAAAACGAAGTAGAGCACGAATACGCTCATTGTTGGAGGCATAAAACACCTGTTATTTTTAGAACGACTAAGCAATGGTTCTTTAAAATAGAGGATTTAAAAAAATCAATTTTAGAAAAGAATAAGCAAATAAATTGGGTTCCTAAGATAAGTAGTAATCAGTTCGATGCTTGGATAAGTAATTTGAGAGATAATTCTATTACTAAACAAAGATATTGGGGAACACCCGCACCTATTTGGGTTAATGAAAATGATGAGACTGATTACATCGTTGTAAGTAGTAAGAAAGAACTAGAAGATTTGGGTTGTGAAGTTCCTGAGGACTTACATAAGCCGTACATTGATGACGTAATAATAAAAAAAGATAATAAGATTTATAGAAGAATACCTGATGTTTTAGATGTTTGGATAGATGCAGGAATAACCGCTAGGAATTGTTTGTATAACAAAGAAGAATTGTTAAAAAAATGGATGGGTGTTGATTGCGTATTAGAAGCAAAAGAACAAATAAGATTGTGGTTTTACATATTAGCTGTTTGTGAAGAATTAATGGATAGTAAAGAATTGCCTTTTAAGAACGTGTATTGTCACGGTATGTTAACCGCTATCGATGGTGTGAAGATGTCTAAGTCATTAGGAAATATTATTTCGCCTTATGAAATAACTGATAAGTACGGCGCGGACACTATGAGGTTTTATTTGTGTTCTATAAGTGCAGGTCAAAATATTTCTTTTTCATGGGATGACATACAACAAAGGTATAGAACAATAAATGTTTTGTGGAACATACATAATTATTTAACTGATTTTTTAACGAATGAAAAAATAGATTTAGAAAAAGTTATGAAAAAAGATTTAAAACTAGAAATAGAAGATGAATATATTTTAAGTTTTTTAAATTCCGCAAAAAGAGATATAACTCTTCTTTTAGATTCTTATGAGTTAGATAAAGCGTGTAATTTGCTTAATGAATTAATACTTGTTTTTAGTAGAGACTACATTAAGATGATAAGAGAAAGAGCCGTAAGTGGTACAGATGAACAAAAAGAAAGTCTTGCTCAAACATTATTTGTTGTGTTGAAAGACATAATAATTATGAGTAATATATATACTCCTTTCATATCTGAGCAAATATATCAAAATTTGAAACAGTGGAATGTTTTAACAAAGGAATCTATTACTTTTGAGTCTTGGATAAGTTTTGATGAAA
The DNA here is from genome assembly GCA_020854775.1 of Candidatus Woesearchaeota archaeon. Taxonomy (NCBI): domain Archaea; kingdom Nanobdellati; phylum Candidatus Woesearchaeota; species Candidatus Woesearchaeota archaeon. The sequence continues at coordinate 75,036 of JAHKLZ010000008.1, forward strand.
AGAAGATAAAGCCTGAATTAGTTGAAGATTTTGATAAATCCTTAAACATAATAACAGGGATACTTGGTGCTAGAGAATTATCAGGATTAGGAGTAAGATGGCCTGTAAAAAAAGTTTTACTTGTTTCAAAAGAGGAAATAAAACTAAGTGAAGAAGTACAAAGCGTGATAAAAGAACAAACAAATGTTAAAGAACTAGAATTTAGAACTGAGTTTGATTATGAATACGAAGTGAAACCTAATTACAAGAATTTGAGTTCTTTGTTCGGAGAAAAAACTAGTGATGCCGCCAAGGAAATAGATTCTAAAAAACAAGACATAATAATCGCGTTGAAAAAAGGCGAAGAAGAATTAGTGATTCTTGATCAGAACATAAAACTAAAAGATTGTTTGAACGTTGAAGAAAAAGTTAATAAGCCATTTTATGTTAGTGATACACCTATATGTAAAGTAGTGTTGGATTCTACTAGGAATGATGACTTAGACTCTGAAGGATATGCTCGTGAAATAATTAGAAGAGTTCAAGATATGAGGAAAAAAAATGATTTTACTAAGTTAGAAAAAATAAGTCTTAACTTAAAAGCTAAACAAGATGTTTTAGAAAAAATAAAGAAGCACACAGATTATATCAGCTTTAAAGTAGGTGCGAAGACTACGAGTTTTGAAGAATCAAATAAAGCCGAGTATCAAGAAACTTTTAAAATAAAAGGTTATGAATTTGAGATTAGTTTTGATAAACTAAAAAAATAAAAAATGGACCTAGTTATTAATCTGGATAAAAACGTTGAAGAGAACGCTCAATTATATTTTGAGAAAGCAAAGAAAGCAAAAAAGAAACTTGAAGGCGCGAAGAAAGCTTTGCACGAAACTAAGAAGAAATTAGAAAAACAAGAAAAAGAACATTCTAAAATAGTGAATAAAGAAGTCGCGTTGAAAAAAGCAAAACAACGAAAAAAGGAATGGTACGAGAAATACAAATGGTTTGTGAGTAGCGACGACATATTAGTTATAGGCGGAAAAGACTCTTCTAGTAATGAACAAGTAATAAAGAAGCACGCAGATCCTTGGAACCTTGTTTATCACACAGAAGCACCAGGCAGTCCTTTCGTAGTAATCAAGAATGATAAAGACCAAGAAATTCCTGAAACAACAAAAGAAGAAGCAGCCATATTCACTGGTACGCACACTAAGGCTTGGGAATTAAACATGAAAAGCGTAGACGTATTCGAAGTAAAACCTGAACAAGTAACAAAAGAAGCAAAATCAGGAGAATACATATCAAAAGGAGCTTTCATGATATATGGTAAAAGAAAGAATTACGATGTGTTAATAGATTTAAGCATAGGTTACTTCGAGAAAGACGGTAATAAAATAATCATGGCAGGTCCTCTAAGAGCTGTAAAAAAGAAATGTGAGAATTACTTAGTCTTAAAACAAGGTAATTTAAAGAAAGGAGAATTAGCTAATAAGCTAATGAAAAAATATGATTTGCCAACGAACGAAGAAATACTAAGCGCTTTGCCTAGTGGAAGATTTGAAATAAAAAAATAAAAAAAATAATAATTATATTACTTCTGAAGCATAAAATGTTACGGTTACGCTACCACCTGTGCTCGCAGAATTAGGAATTCTAATCTCGAAATGAGCTAAGAAACTATTATCACTTCCAGAAGTTAAATTAGAGCAAGCATTATACAAACTCGTGTTTTGAAAAATGTTATAATTAGTCATATTAAGATTATCTGTTTTGTTGCCTAAGTAACCCGCACAACCACCATTACCTACGTAGTCGCCCCAACCATCATTAAGTAATTTGTATCTTAAAGAAGAATTATCAGTACCACTTATTGCTTCACCTGTGCGCAAAAAATCTCCTCCAAAATCAGTACCAACGTCACTAACATTGAATTCTACGTTAGCAGGAAGATTACCATTATTCCTAACAGAAATAGGAACAGGACTATTATAATCAGGACAAGCACCTGCGCCATCTCCTTGAGACGTTTCAGAACTAATATTGACACCTACTCCTTCATCAAGAACACAAGTACCAAAATTAATACTTGGACTGTCTTCAGTCGTTATACTTATGACTTCTTCAATAAGCAAACTAATACTACCTGTGTCAGTATCATTAAAAGTTTGATAACCAGTAGTAGACATAGCACCTAATCTAGAAATACTAATAAAAGTGCTACCAAACGAAACCACTATCGCCGCTAATAAAAGAACAGCTAAAGTCTTATTTGAAATATCCATTTTCTTTAATCCTCCAAAACATCATTTTCATTATTATCTATGTCAAGAGTTATAACTCCTGAAGCAGAATATTCATCCTGCGAATTCTTAATATTTAAAGAAATAGAACCTGAAGAAGAATCCTTCAATTCAGAATCTTGATAATCATTAAAAGACAAAGCTTTAATCAACATGAACACACCTAGAACAGAAACTAGTATGAACAAAATAATAAGTCCCAAAACGACCCTATCCATTTTTTTTTCTTTTTCCAAAACGAATCACCCAAAAAAAAATAATAAAAAAAAGTTAATAATTAGTCAGTCTCCATAGCATAAAACGTAACGGACACCGTATCCCCTGTGCTAGCAGCATCAGGAATCTTAATTTCGAAATGAGCCAAAACACTATTCGCACCAGAACCAGCAGCGCCCGTAGTTAAATTACCACAAACATTATGCAAACTCGTATTCTCAAAAATCGCGTAACTAGCCATACTAGAAGTACCTGACGTGTTACCTAAATTAAGAGCACAACCTGCTTGATTACCTAATAAACCATTGTTAATTATTTTGTACCTTAAAGAAGAACCTCCTTCACCAGTATCCAAGAAATCTCCTGAGAAATCAGTACCTACTTTACTAACATTAAACTCTACTTTAGCAGGAAGATTACCATCATTCCTAACAGCAATAGGCGTAGCCTCAGAAATACCATTACAAAGAGACGTGTTCAAAGTATACTCTGAGTTAATCACTATGTTAGTAGCACCCGCTCCGAAGTCACAAGTACCAAAATTAATATTTCGCTGATCCTCAATAGTAATACTAATAAGTTCCTCAATAGTTAATTGAACCGTTCCAGAATCAGTATCATTAAAAGCTTGATAACCCGTCATTGATATAGCACCAAGCTTGCTTAAACTAACAAAAGTACCTCCAAGAGACACAACGATAGCAGCAAGCAACATCACAGCCAAAGTTTTATTTGAAACACTCATATTATTCATTCCTCCAAATCATCATTCAAAATAATCTCAGAATCAGAACTAACCAATTCATGATTAACAACATCTAAACTTATCATACCCGTAGAAGTGTACTCCTGACCTTCCTTAGCCGTATTAAACGAAACTAAACCCGCAGAAGCATCCTTAATAACTGATTCATCATCAGAAAAATATAATACTTTAACCAATAAAAAAGTGCCAATGATTGAAGCGCAAATAGCAAACACAACCAAGCCAATTAATACTTTGTTAAAAACATTTTTTTCCAATACGAACACCTACGAGACATAACAATGCCTTAATAACAAAAATATTTAACATTTAAGTATATAAACCTTTCGATTAAAAAGAACTGTTTACAGACGAATACATAAAAAAATCATCGCTAAAAAGTTAAAACAAAAATTAATACTCAAAAGCAGTAAAAGTAACAAGAACAGTAGAAAAACCAACATCAACATCATCAGGAATAACTAATTCAAAATCAATAACGACGCTGTTCTCACCACCCACAACGTCAACACCTAATTGCTCACAAACCTCGTATTCATCATCAACAACTAAAAAAGAAGAAAAAGAACCAGGACCTATACCACTCAAACAACCACCGCTATTTCCCTCTCTACCCTCATTAGAAACCTTATATGCTATGTCAGAAACATTAGAAGGAGAACTAAGAAAAGATCCGTTCCTAAGAGCGCCAACCTCATTAGATTTAACAGTCACAGTAGCCACGACACCCCCATCATTCCTAACAGAAATATTAGTTCGCTCATAATACTCACAAGACTCAAAAGTATCCTTTAAACCATCAGAAGTGATATTAAAAACCCTATCCAACAATTTGCATTGACCAAAATCAATAAAAGAACCATCCTCCGTCGTGATAGACAACTCCGATAAGATATCCAAACTAATAAATCCTTGATCATACATGAAATTACTCGTAGACTTCAAAGAATCCAAAGAATAAAGATTAACAAACACACTAGAAACAGAAAAAAAAAGAGCAAAAATCAACAACGAAATCAAAACCTTATTCGAAACCACCATGAAAACAACCCAGCCTCACTACTCAGCAATATCAAGACTAATCTGACCCTGAGAAGAAGAATCCTTCTTCGAATAATCCTTGATATCAAGAGAAATACTCCCAGAAGTATAAGATACTTGAGGAACATCCTCTTGCGCCCTAAAATTAGACGTCTCAAAAAAAACAGTAGTAGCACCAAGAATAGAAATCAAAATAGCCAAAACAGCCAATATAAAAACAGTTTCATTAGACAAATCATTACTCATCGCGAACATCCTCACTAATTAATAAAAAAAAATATTCCTAAAATATTATATAAAACTTTCTGTTTTAAAAAAAAAAAGAGTTTAAAAAAAAAAATTATTTTTTGTATTCTTTAACAACACCAACAATCTTAGACATATTCTCCTTAGTAACAGTTAACGCATAACCTTGAAGAATAACTTTAACGTCCTCAACGTCACCAGGCAACAAATCAACAATCTTCACAATGTGCTCATCCTTCAACCTAGGAATATCTAAATCAACAAGTTTCTTAGACAACTCAGCAGCCGCAGACTTAGACAAAGGCTTAAAATGATTAAGATAATCAATAGCTTTACCAACCCTGAAACTAGGCTCTCCATCCCTCTTCTGAATAGAAGACAAAACACTCTTTAATTCTGCAAGAGAAACAGGTTCTTTTCCAACTATTTCTGGCTTAGACACAATAATTCACCTCAAACCTTCCTTAAATGCACAGGGTGCACAATAAGCATTTTTTCTTTCTTAAAATCCATGATTTTAACTTCGTAACAAGAACCACGCTTAGCCAAAACAACTCCTGACTTACCCACGAATCTAGGACAATAAGTACCCTCAAAAACAGCGGGCTCATAACCTAAAGCGACTTTGTCACCAACATTAAACTCAGCCAAATAAGCCTTAAGACTAACCTTACCTTTTTTCCTATTCTTCTTAGAAAGCAAAGACGACTTACTCCTCCTAACACCACCAATTCTAGCCATAATCAATCACCTTTATTTCTTACCTTTACCTGCTGCTTTATCATCCTTAGGAGCTAACTTAGCAATAATCTGATCAGGAATCTTAGCATCCTCTAAAGCCTTTCTAATCTGATCCGCGGACTTCTTCTCATTCTGAGCAATAATCTTCTTAGCCTGAGCCTCAAAGAAAGCACGCTTCTCCTCTAATTCTTTCTGAAGACGCTTACGTTCCTCTTCAATTTGCTTCATTTCATCAGCAGTAATCTCAGTCTTCTCAGCCTTAATCTCCGCATCAAACTTACCCTCATTAACCATGATTAAAGCTTTCTCAGCAGAAACCTCTTCTACCTTAACACCCATAGACTTGCAAGAACCAATAATTTCCTTAACTCGTTCCTTAAGAGTCTTACCAGACAAAGCATCTTCTTTCATCTTAGCAATCTTAATAATTTGCTCAATCTTAAGATCCGCAACCAATTCCTTATCAGGTTTACCAGAACCCTTATCCACGCCAGCTTCCTTCTTAATAAGAGCAGAAGCAGGAGGAGTCCCAATAGAAATAGTATACTCCTTAGTATCTGAATCAACAGTTACCTTAACAGGAACTTGCATCCCTTTATAATCAGCAGTCTTCTTATTAATATCAGCAACCACGGCACCAATATTCACACCCAAAGGCCCCATAGCAGGACCAAGAGGAGGCGCAGCAGTAGCCTTACCACCTTCAATTAAAACTTCAACTGAACTCATAGCCATATTTATTCCTCATTTTATTAACATAAATCCAAAAGAACGAAATAACCACCAATTTATAAAGCTTTTGCCCACGAAGAAGCAGAAACAAAAAAAAAATAAAAAAAATAATTATTCATCACGCCTAATAACTTTAATAGCATCCATCTTAATCGTTATAGGAATAGGAACCGCTGCATCAAGAAGTTCAACAACGACTTCTTCCTTAGCTTTATCCACCCTAGAAATCTTACACTTCTCACGTTTAAACGGACCACTAATAATTTCCGCGATGTCATTCTTCTGAATATTAACATCTTTCTTAACTTGCTCAAGCATATGCTCAATTTCCTTATAATTAATCTCATTAGGCAAAATACCACGAGCATAAGGAACACCATAAGCAGCTTGCTCAGCATCCCCTCTGGATTCAGCTTCAACGAATATGTAACCACGCATCCCATGAGGCCTAATAACAGAATAAACACTAATCTTCTTCCTAACAACGTTACTAGAAACAAAAGTCATAACTTGATCTTCACGATTAGCAGTAACCCTCAAAGCAAACAACTTAGTACTAATACCTTCAGTCTTAGGTTCTTCTTTCTCAGGCACAGACTCCTGATTATCCATTTCCTTAATCCTTTTGAGTTCTTCCTCACCAGGCATGTTCTTCTTAAGAATATCTTCATCCATAATAAATCACTCCTTCAATTACCTCGCATAAACATTAAATAAAACACCAAAACAAACACGATGCCAACAGCCAAAAAAATAGAAATAGCAAAATCAACAATGTGCAACAAAAAACCAGCGAAGCCAATAAGCAACAAACCAAGACCTGAAACCTTAGTAATAGTCCAATACTCTTGCTTAGAAGGCTTCTTCGAAATACGAAGAACCCTTTTACACTCTGTCAAAAAATTTCTAAGCTTATCCATCCTATTCATCTTAATTTACCTCAGTCAACAAAAGTAATACCTAACTCCGATTCTTTTTCTTTTTTCCTTTCACTCATAGGCTTAGAAGCATAACCACCAATGATTTGAGAAGACTTAACACCTGTAACAACAAGCATTACACGAATACTACCTTGTAAATCCTCAGATATCTGAGCACCCCAAATCATTCTAGCATCCTCATCGAGCTTACTAGCAATACTCTCAACGACTCTACGAGCCTCCTCAAGAGTCATGTCAGTGCCACCCGCAACATTAATCAATGCGCCACTAGCACCAGTTATATCAACATCAAGCAAAGGATTATTAACCGCTTTTTCAACTGCTTCTTCAGCCCTACTAGCAGAATCAGATTCTCCAACACCTATAAGCGCGACACCACCATCACCCATCACTGCACGGATATCAGCAAAATCAAGATTTACTAATCCCGCCTTAGTTACAAGCTCAGCGACGCCCTTAACCGCGTTAGTCAAAATCTCATCAGCAATCTTAAACGCGGTATGCAAAGGAAGATCAGGAGCCAATTCCAATAATTTATCATTAGGAATAACAATCAAAGTATCAACGTTCTTCCTCAAAGCTTCCAAACCATGAATCGCGTTTTCATATCTACGCTGACCCTCCATTTTAAAAGGAAGAGTAACAACACCAACAGTTAAAGCACCTGATTTCTTAGAATATTCAGCAATAACAGGCGCAGCACCAGTACCAGTACCCCCACCTAAACCACACGTAATAAAAATCATATCAGCATGATTAGCCGCGCTCTTAATTTCTTTCTCAGACTCACGAGCAGCTTCCTCACCTATCTTAGGAATACTACCAGCACCCAAGCCCTTAGTTAAATCTCTACCAATCAAAATCTTCTTATCAGCAGAAGTATACAATAAATCTTGAGCATCAGTATTCAAAGCAATAGTTTCAGCACCAAAAATACCTATTTCAGTGATTCTATTAATAGTATTATTACCCCCACCACCGCAACCAAAAACCTTGATGTGAGCCTTCTGCTTAGCTAGTAATTCCTCTAACTCAGCATCCAAATCATTGGATTTTTGTTCGATATCAGTTCGTTTCACACTATTTATTGTTTCAACCATTTAACACTCCCCTCGCAATGAAAAAAAACATAATTTTTTCTTTTAACAAATGTTTTGAATGAGCGAGTATATAAATTTTTTTAGTAATAACTCACTCATCAGAGGCATTATCCTCAACTTTTTTCTCCGAAACTTTATCAACTTTTTTCTTAGTTTCAAAAACAACACTTGTTTTAGTAACTTTTTCAACTTCGCTCTTCAAATTCTTAAGCACGTCCTCAGGTAAATCCATTGACACCTTAACTTTAACTTCGTCGTTATTAACAACTAATTCATCATAAGGTAAACGAATCAAAGAAAGCACAGATTCAACTTTTTCTTTGACGTCATCAATTTTTCTTAAAATACTAATACTGTATTTAACTGTTTTACCTGATAAAGGATGATTAAAGTCAACGATTACGCGACCACCACTAACACTTCTAACAACGCCTCTAGAACCATCTAAGTCAACAGTTAAACCAGGAAACGGATTAACTTTTTGTTTCTTAAAAACATTTAAAGGCATTAATTTTAAAAGCTTTGAATCCTTTTTACCAAAAGCATTCTCTTCACCTAAAATAATGTCATGTTCACCAACATTTAAACCAATAAGTTGCTCGTCCAAACCCGGAAGAACATGATTTTCACCAACACAAATCTTCAAAGACTTAAAATCATCCCTAGTAACATGAGTATGGCCGTGATTGTGACCATGATCGTGATCGTGCTCACAAATCATTCCTGCTTTTTCTGCATCATCAGGAATAGTAGTGTCAAAAATAGAACCATCATCTACTAGTGAAGCAGTGTAATTAATTTCTATGAAATCTCCTTTTTTTATAGTCATTTTTTTTACCTCGAACGATTAATATCATTAAACTTTTTTTTCTTTCATAGAAACCAGGTTTACTTTCTGGCGCGTCAACAATTTTTTAACGATTTCTTAGAAAGATACGACTTAGAACAATTTCTTTTTTTATAAATGTTTCTATGTTCCCTTTGATGACCTTAACAACAACAAAATGAATAAGTAAGTCAATACATAAAATATAGAGAAAACTTTTTTAGTTACATAACATTTCTATTATTAATGAGTCAAAAACAAGAGTGTGAAGGTTTCATAATTAATTCTGTTTATAAAATAGAAAACAAAGAATCATTTGTTTATTGTTATGGAAGATTAAAGAACAAAAAAAGTTTTTGTTTTAAGAAAAGAATCAAGCCTTATTTTTATGTTAAGTTGAAAGATAAAGAAAAAATTAATAAATTTTTAAGTGTTGAATTTGAAGAGACACAATTAAAGAGTTTCTCAGAAGAATTATTAGTGAAAGTTTTGTTTGATAATCAATCTGATTTAAATGATTCTAAGAAGTTATTGGATAAAGAAGGATTTGTTAGTTATGAAGCTGATATTAAGCCAGAGTATAGATTCCTTATGGATAATGACTTGTTAGGCTCTGTTTTTATAAGTGGCGATGTAAGTAAAAGTGATTTGTTGGTTGATTCTTTTTTTGAAGAACCCATAATTAGTAAGGGTTCTTGGATTCCTGGTTTTGAAGATTTAAAGATTTTAGCTATAGATATAGAGACAAGCATGGATTCTGAAAAATTATATTGTGTTTCTTTAGTTCAGAACACGGGTGAAGAAGAAGTTTTGATTGTTGGTAAAAAAGGTTTGAAGAAAAGTACTTGTTGTGAATCAGAAATTGACTTGTTAAATACTTTGAAGGAAAGAATTCTTAAAATTGATCCTGATGTAATAACTGGTTGGAACTTAATAGATTTTGATTTAAAAATTCTTAGCGATAAATCTAAAAAAGGTTTATTTATTTCTAGGAATGAAGAAGAGGTAAGACTTAGAATAACTGATTCTTTCATGACTGATTCTAAAGCCGAATGTGAGGGAAGAGTTATACTTGACGGAATACACTTGTTAAAGACTAGTTTTGTAAGATTAGATGATTATAAATTAGGAACTGCCGCGAAGAGTTTTTCTGATTCTTATAAGTTAATAGGTGACGAGAATAAAGGTGAAGAAATAGAGGAATCTTATAAGAGTAATCCTCAAAAATTAGTTGATTATAATTTGATGGATTCAAAGTTAGTTCTTGATATTCTTAAGAATTCTGGCACTATGGAATTAACAATTCTTAGAAGTAAATTGACAGGTATGCCTCTTGATAGAGTGAGAGCCAGCATAGCTAGTTTTGATTCTTTGTACATAAGGAATTTGCATGAACGAGGATTTGTTGGTCCTAACATGAAGTATTTTAATAGAGAAGAAAGAACTACTGGTGGATTCGTTATGAATTCAGAACCTGGAATTTATGATTATGTATTAGTTTGTGATTTTAAAAGTCTTTATCCTAGTATCATGAGAACTTTCAATATTGATCCTTTAATGTTTGTTCCTGATTGTTCAAAAAAAGATTTGATAAAAGCTCCTAATGGTGCTTGTTTTAAACGAGAACAAGGAATACTTCCTTTAATATTGGAGGATTTGTGGAGTGAAAGAGAAAAAGCAAGATTAAGAAATGATTCTTTAACTAGACAAGCTATAAAGATATTAATGAATAGCATGTACGGCGTATTAGCAAGTCCTAATTGTAGATTTTATAGCACGGACATGGCTAACGCGATTACTCATTTTGGTCATTTGCTTCTTAAGAAAACAAAAGAAATACTTGAAGAAAAAGGTTACAAAGTTATTTATGGAGATACTGATAGTGTTTTTATTTCTGTTAAAGACACAACTAATGAAGATGCTAAAATAACAGGTGAAGAGATACAAAGATTCGTTAATGATTTCTTTACGAAGTACTTAAAAGATAATTACGGTGTTGAAAGCAAAATAGAAATGGAATTTGAAAAGACTTTCAAAAAGTTTTTTTTACCAAGAGTTAGAGGAAGCGAGGAAGGTGCAAAGAAAAGATATGCAGGCTTGCTTATTAGTAAGAGTGAAGAAAAAATAGATTTTACAGGATTAGAATTTGTTAGAAGAGATTGGACCGAAGTAAGTAAGAAATTTCAATTGGAGTTATTAGAAAAAACATTTAAAGAAGAAAATCCTGAGGAGTACATAAAAACGTTTGTTAATGATTTAAAAAAAGGAAAATACGATTCTTTGTTAGTGTATAGGAAAGCGTTAAGAAAAGATGTTGATGAATACACTAAGACGACGCCTCCACACGTTAAAGCAGCCAAGTTACTTGATAAAATAACCAGTAACATAATCGATTACGTTATAACAGTTGAAGGTCCTGAGCCTGTGCAGAAACAAAAAAACAAGATAGATTACGAGCATTACATAGATAAACAAATTAAGCCTTTAGCAGATTCGATTCTTTGTTTTTACGAAACGAGTTTTGATGAAGTGATAGCAGGAAGTCAACAAAAAACTTTAGGCGGTTGGTAATTAAACTAATTTGACGAAGCCGTCTTCTGGAGAAAATATGAATTTGTCTTTAAGCAATTCTTCAAGAATTCTAAGAGTTTCATTTTCACTAATACCTTCCATACGAGTTTCAATAATTATTTCTTCAACTTGAATCTTCTTACCTTTAGAACCACTCATTTCTCTTAATAAATTCATCATTTTTATTTTAGAATCAACACTGCTTTCTTCCATTATTTTAGAAGCCATCATTCTTTGAATTCTTAATAAGTCATCAAAATCGCTCGGATTCATTTTACATAAAGCTAAATCAAGCCTTTTGCTAATTAAACGCTTGAAATAAGCAACCCCTTAATCACAGAATAATCCATAAAACATTATAAATATTTTGTTATTAGTATACAAAAAGCATCACTAGGTTCACAAAAATGACTCACAGAAATACGGAAAAAAAAGAATACTTATATAAACACTGAGCGCGAACTAACAAGAATGGTACAAGCATATTGCGTAAAATGTAAAGAGAAAGGCGTAACGATGAATAACCCAGTCATACACGTGACTCCTAAAGGAGGATACATGGCTAAAGGGAGCTGCCCAAAATGCACAACTACACTGTGCGCTATGATGTCAAAAGACAACGCAGAAGCAGCAATAAATTCAGGCGAAGCCAAGAAGAATTAAGAACGAGACGTCATACGAGTATGATAATCACTTAATTTTTTTAACAAAGCTTTTTTTTCAACAACACCTAGAGATAGGTTGTTGACTATTTTTTCAAAAGAAAAATCAAGACTTAAAAAATTACTTCTAAGAATTCTTCCCGCTTGTTCAGCTTGAACACTTAACTCTTTAGCAGTAGAAGAACCAAAAATATTAGTAGCAGGTAACTTCGTGAAACCATTCGCGCCTGCTTCTAAAAAAAACTTAATTTCAGGAATCCTAGATACAGCCGTACCCGCCATTATCTCAATCAAAGGAAAATCAATGCGCGTACGAGCAATCCACTCAACGACGTCCTCAGGCGCAGGACCATTACTGTAAGGCGTGCCCCTAACAGGTCTTAACGCGTAATAAGTAATCCTGTCAATTTTGTAATCAAAAATTAATTTCTTAGTCAATTCATAGTCCTTAATGGATTCGCCTAAACCAAGAACAACAGTTATACCTTTCTTAAAACCAAGCTCTTCAACTTCTTTTAACATATCAAGATAAGGCTGTAAGGGCTTATCAGGACAAGTCTTGTTATGAAGTTCTTCATTAACCGTTTCCAAACTAGCAACGACTCCTTCAACATAAGGTTTTAAAGCTAACAATTCCTCTTTTTTCAAAACGCCGAGATTAATCCAAATTTTTTCTTCGAATATCTCAGAACAAATCTTCGCAGCCATAAGAAGTTCTTCAAAAGAATAAACATCATAGCCCCCTGTTAAGAATTCGAGTTTCCAATCACAAACCTTACTAATAATAGCTTCAGAATAAACAGATTCTTTGGATCTGCGAGCATTTTCAGCAAAAGCAATCTTGTGTTTCTGAGTGCTACGAAAACAAAAATCACACGTGCCTTTAGAACAATACCAACTAAGAAAAACACAGCGACCAAACCAAACATCTTTCCCAAAATTATCCAAAAAAACTTTGTTAGCTTTCTCAACTAATACTTTCTGTTCATCACTAAGTAAAACTTCTCTTACAACATTATTACTAAGCACAGGCATAAAAATAAAGAAAACAACCTTTTTTTTTAAAACTAACTAAGAAAACCAAAAAGATTAAATAAATAAAAAACAAAAAGAAAGAATAATGGCAGCAATAGAAGTAATTTGTAGAAGATGCGGAAAAAAAGCACCCGCTGATGAATTCAAAGTAGATCACGTATACAAATTAGCAGTATGTAATGTTTGTCACACAGGAAGAAAAAAAGACTTGCCTAAAAGACCAGAAAAAGAAAAAACATTAAGAGAATTAACAGATGAATACATAAAAAAACAGTCAAAGAAACCGGAAAGATACGAAATACTGCGAAGTAAGATAATGGAAGAAGATGATGACTACTTAGAAAAAGCAGTCAGAAAGAAAAAAGAAGAAATGCAAAGACGAAAAGAAAACGCGGTAAAAGTAACGTTTCTAAACGGAAACAAAGTACTATACCCTTGTCAGAGTTGCAAATACAAATTCAAATACGACATAGAAAAACAAAGACCCACGAAGTGTCCTTATTGTGAGAAACCAATACACCCAGACATAGAATTCTAATAATTATCGAATAATCAACAAGCAAATTTTATAAATAAACAAAACTTACACGAACAATATGGGAGTGTTCAACGAAATTCTAAGATCAGATCAAACATTAATAAAAAATGATGACGCATTAAGCTATGAATTCTTACCAAAACTATTACCCTTCAGAGAAACAGAACAAAAATATTTAGCTACGTGCATAAAGCCTTTATTCAACAACAGATCAGGAAGAAACTTATTAATACATGGCCCTCCAGGAATAGGAAAAACAGCAGCTACGAAACACGTCCTTAGAGACTTAGAAGAAGAAACAGATGAAATAGAAGTAATATTCATAAATTGCTGGCAAAAAAACACCACGTATAAAGTATTACTAGAAATCTGCGACGTCATAGGATATAGATTCACACAAAACAAAAAAACAACGGAATTATTCAAAGTTATTTCATCAATAATAAATAAAAAAAGCGCGGTATTCGTGTTTGATGAAATAGATAAAGCAGAAGAACTAGACTTCTTATATTATGTATTAGAAGAAATACACAGAAAAGCCGTGTTCTTAATAACTAATTACAAAACGTGGATGTTAGAATTAGATGAAAGAATAAAATCAAGACTAGTGCCTGAATTACTAGAATTTAAACAATACAACTTAGAAGAAACCAAGCAAATATTAAAAGAAAGACTGACTTATGCTTTCTACGACGGAGCTTGGAAAGAAGAAAACATAAAACCAATATATGACAAGGCGTACGAAGTTAAAGATATAAGAACAGGCTTATTCTTATTAAGAGAATCAGCACTCATAGCAGAAGAAGAATCAAGTAAAGAAATAAAAAAAGAACACGTACAAAAAGCACTAAGAAAAATAGATGATTTCACAATAAAAAACAAAGACTTACTAGAAGAAGAAACCCAACTCATATACGAATTAGTAAAACAAAAATCAGGAAGCAAAATAGGCGATTTGTACAATACCTACAAAGAAAGAGGAGGAAACTCATCATACAAAACTTTTCAAAGAAAAATAAACAAATTAGAAGAAGCAAAATTCATAAGTACAAAGAAACAAACAGGTAGCGGAGGAAACACAACAATAGTAGAAAAGAAAATCACTGATTTCTAAAACTGACGCTTACCCCTCAATTGAAAAAAATTAACAAATTTAGTAACATAATCATCATCATCCGTAGACAACAACAAATAATCACCTTTACTCCTCTTAAAAACATTACTAAGATATTCTTCTTGTTCAATGATTCTCTTGTTATAAGCAACTCTTATCTTCTTAGTATCAACATATAAATTATCACCAGAAACAGGATCTTTAAGCATTAATTGCCCCGCACCCTCAGGAATAAACCTATCCCTAGGATCACGAATAACCAACGCTATCAACTCATAATCCTCAGAGAGCATATGAACATAACGCTCCCAAGACTCAGGAAGATTAAAAAAATCAGACACAATAAAAATAACTCCTTTATCACCAAGAAAAGCCTTAGAACTTAACAACGCCTTATTAAAATCAAACACGCCACCATAATTCTCAATATTAAGCAAATTAAGCTTAATCCTAGTCAAAGGCTCCATACCAATATTAGGCTTTACCTTAATCTTTAAAGAATCAGTAGCCATAGCCATACCAATCGCGTCACCCGCCTTATTAATAGCATCAGCAAGAACATAAATAATTTCAGCAGCATACTCACACTTAAGAACGCCGTGACTAGAAAAAAACATTGAATTACCAACATCAAACAAAAAGAAAACACTAAAATTCTTATAATCCTCAAACTCACGAATCAACGTGGATTTAGCACGCAAACTAGCCTTCCAATCAATCATACTAGCATCATCACCATACTCATACTCACGAAAACCCGCGAACTCCATACCATGACCTTTAAACGTAGTAGCCCACTCCCCTTGCAAAGTCCTAGATAAAACGTCTCGCCTAGAATTAATATCCACTTTATGAAGCCTAGACTTAATATTTATATTCAAATCACTAACTGGCATTTTAACCTCTAAAGTATACGCACCTTAGCAATAATTTCATCAATAATTTTCTCAGTAGTAATTCCTTCAGCCTGACCCTCAAAATTAACAATGATCCTATGTCTAAGAACGTTTTTAGCAACACCCCTAATATCATCAGGAGTAACATTAATATTACCATTCATAAGAGCCCTAGCTTTAGAAGCTAAAAATAACGCGATACTAGCCCTAGGAGAAGCACCCGTACCAATATATTTACCAATCTTCAAATCATACTTATCAGGGAAACGAGTAGCATCAATAATCCTAATAATGTACTCAGACATCTTACGCTCAACAGTAATCATCTTAACAAGTTTCTGAATATCAATTATTTGCTCAGCGTCAAGGACAGACTCTAACTCATAATCCTCAAATTTATGCATAGTAATATTAGTAGTAAGAATTCTTAACTCCGATTCATTACTAGGATAATCCATCATTAACTTAAAAAAGAAACGATCCAACTGAGCCTCAGGCAACTTATACGTACCCAGTTGCTCCAACGGATTCTGAGTAGCCATAACAAAAAAAGGATAAGGCAAAACGAAGGTTTCCTTACCAATAGTAACTTGGCGCTCCTGCATCGCCTCAAGCAAAGCAGACTGAACCTTAGGAGGACTACGATTTATTTCATCCCCTAAAACGAAGTTAGCGAAAACAGGACCTTTAACCGTGTAAAAACCCTTACCTTCTTCGTAAGTCGTAATACCAAGAATATCTGTAGGCAACAAATCAGGAGTGAACTGAATCCTAGAAAAAGAACAACCAGTAATACTAGCAAGAGTCCTAATAACAAGAGTCTTACCAACACCCGGAATACCCTCAAGAAGAACGTGACCATTACACATTAAAGCTTCAATCAAACCATTAACGACTTGTTCCTGACCAATAAAAATCTTAGAAACCTCTTCCCTAATCTGCTTTAATTTTCTTTGATAAACCCTGACTTTTTCATTGAGTTCCTCAGAAGAAATAACATTTTCTTCAACCATTAAATAACTCACCCCTTCAAACAATAAACTAACGCACTAACTCCTTTAAATAATTTTTGAAAAAAAAATGATTAATCCATAATGCCCAGCAATTTATAAATCAACAACGAAGACATCCTCAAAGAATCCTCCACGTCATCAAAGTATAAACTAATACAAAAATCAGAAGCCTCAATCCTAGGCGAACCTTGTCTGAATTCAACAACTAAATCATCAACGCTAGCATCATCACAAGTCACCCAAGAATACTCCTCAAGATTCTCAGCAGAAACAATAACCGTTACTCCATGAACACCACGAAGAATCCTAGCCAATTCATAACCTGCTAAACTAATATAACCAGATTGTTTCGCTAAAACTTCCTCAGAAAAAGACAAATAAACCTGACCATCAACTAATTGAGTCAAAAAGAAATACTGATTAGCATCAGAATCATAACTAAAAACTTCTAAGTCAACAGGATGATACCTGAATTCAAATCTTTGAACAACATCACCCAGCATTACGTTCGTAATCCAAACATTTTCAAGCTGAGGATGCCTAGAAAATTCATAACCATTATAAAACTCATAATCAACAGAATTAACAACTTCTTTTTTAGAAGAAAAAATCAATAATAACAAAACAAGAAACAAAATTAAACCAACAAATAAATAAGATTTCTTAAAAACTAATTTGTTAACATCAGCCTTCTTTTTAGCAACAACTTTTTTCTTAACCAATTAAATCACCCCTTGAACACTAAGTAAAAGATAATCAGAAACTCTTAACAAAGATTCTCCGTTACCAACAACTTCAAAACAAAAAGGACTAATTTCTAATATAGCTGGAGAACCAACTTCTTCAGATAAAACAAAAACAGGAGAAGAACTAGAAGCAGAATCACAATTAATAACTTCGCGATCAGACTCATAAACACTATGACTAAATAAACCATACTTTGCAGGCTTAAAAGAGTACTCTGCGAATTCAAAAACTAAAACATCAAAAAATAACAAGTTAGCATTAAACTCAAATTCTTCACTAACAGGCCTCCTAGAAAACAAAACCCTATCTGCTTGTTTCAAAAAAGACAAATCAGCAGAAACATTAACTAAACCCGCTTCGAAAGGAGAAAAAAACAAGAAAACATCCCCTCCTAAATCAGCATGAAACCTAACAAGTTCCTGCATGAAAACCTTATCATCAAAAATAACTCTTTGACTAAAACTAACATCATTAAAAACAATGATGCTTTGATCATTAGACAAATCCAAAGAAAAAGCCAAAATACTAAAAACCATTAAGAAAACTAAAACTAATCCAATTAAAGCATTATTTCTTTTTCTCCTCTTCTCAAGCTTAGCTGAACGCCTCATAAACAAACACGAAATAAGTTCTTTTTAAAAAATTTACTAAAAAAAATTAGTTATTAACAATATCCAAAGAAATAGTAGGCTTCTTGGTTTGCTCAACAAAAACATCCAATAACCCCCCTGAAAAGAATCGGAGAAGCCAACGCTTATCAGACTTCATAACATAAAAATGAATCTCACCCTCAACGTCTTGATAATCCATGTTCTTAGGAACCACAGCTCTAAAATCAAAACGAGCACCATCAGAATCAACAAATAAACCTTGATTATTAACTTTTACTAAGTCAGAATAATCAGATTTAATAAACACGAATCCTTCAATTTCAGACAACAAAAACAAAGACCTGGAAGAATAACCTCCAGGAATAACACCTCCAAAATGAAGCTTATCAGAATCAAGAATGATACCTACGTGATCAGTCACGTTCAAAGTAAAATTAATACTCTTAAATTCTACAACTTGAAAAGAAGAATAAACCTTCAAACCAAAAAACAATAATGCTATAATAAAAACAACAACTAAAGAAATAAAAACGAATAATTTGTAATCAAAACCAACTTTTTTCTTACGCGCCTTCTTCAAATCACAACACCCGCCTATTAGTCTTTCTAAACAAGAAAACAAGTAAGAAACCAATGATTAACAATATTAAAATAGAAACAGATAACCAAATCACGACGCCAGAAACACTCCTAGAAGAACTTAAAGCAACAAGTTCAACATCAAACACCTTAGATTTACCATCAAAAAAAACAGTTAAAGAACCCTTATGAATTCCTTCATCTAAATCACGTAAATCAATGTATTGCTTATCAACATTTACTTCGCCGAAAGCATCAAGCTTAACAGACTTAGTAGTAGTAGACGCATTACCAATATCTAGGATTCCATAAACATTAGAAAACACTCCGTTCCAAAGACTCTCAACAACAAAAGAAAACATGACTATTTCACCAACACTAAAATTACTAGGACTAAAACTCTTCAAAGAAATATCTTCTTCACCGACTCTTAAAATGCGCGATGATTCAACCTCGTTATCAAAAGAAACAGCTTTAAGAGAAACATTAAAATTACCTGATAAAAAAGAACTAGAAGGAATAAACGTAGAATCAGAATAACGCTCATTACGCTCAAGAAACCTCCTATCAAAAGTCCTAGAAAAAACTTCTTCACCACTAGCACTAGTAACAAATAAAGTACTAACAAAACCAGTAGTTCTAGTTCCTCTAGCTTGAACTTCCCAATTAACAACAGTATCCTCACCTTGATTAACATTAACAGGAGCCAACTTAGTAATAATTATGTATTCACCAGGATACGCGAAAGTAACAAGAATCCTCGCGACTAAAGCAGTAGTCACAGCCATGAAGCCTTGAGAATCCTGAATTTTTTTAGTAAAAATAATCCTTGCTTCCTTAACATCTACTTCATCAAGATTAGGAGGAATATTAAGAGAAATATCAACTTTCTTCGCTTCCCCAGGTTTAAGAATAATATCATCAGTATTAACAGTTATGTACTCAGCTAAATCATGAGAAGTACCAACACTAATAGCAATAGTACTAGAAGAAGAAGACCTTAAAATAAAAGAAAAATCCTCCTGCAAACCATTAATCTCATCATATTCAAATCTATGACTTCCAGGAGACATAGCAAAAGCACTCACGAAACCAGAAAAAAAAATAAGAAATAAAAACAATGACACCAAAAACTCTTTTTTCATAAATAAAAAGACTAAAAACAGAACTATATAAATTTTACTCAAAAAAAAATAAGGAGAATTAGATGAATAAACCCATCTTTTTCTTTATCTTATTAGTTACTTCATCACTAAGAGGATCTTGATTATATCTCAAAGCCAAATAATAAGAAGAAACATCCGCAATCAATAAAGAAGTAACAAATTTAACTAAACCCTTACCATTAATACTTAGCTCAGTAACATCAATCCCTTGATCCTGCAAAGAATCCTTAAACACAGATATTTTCTTCTTTAAACGAGACAAATCATCAGAACCTGAAAGAAAAAACGCGTGAAACAACGCATTCTTATTAACAAAACCCTCAGCTTCATAATAATCAGCACCAGATAAAACATTAGAAAACGCGGAAGACTTAGCATTAACATTAATCAATCTCTTAAACCTATGAGCTGAATTCTCCAAAGAAGAAGACGCATAAATAAGAGGAATAACCCCATAAAATTTTGAAGATAAATCCTCAGCAACTTTAGAAACATCTTGCTTCCTCAAATAATTAACAGCTTCCTGAACATCATCAACGACGCTACTAACCAAGCCTAAATCCTCAAACAATCTAAGCAAAGTACCTATGATTGTGAAAACAGAACACCTAGACGGCAAACCCTTAATTAAATCAATAACAGGAACACCCAGAGAATCCTCACTTAATCTATCACCCGAAGTAATAATTAAAGAACTAGCACCAACCCTCCTAGCACGCCTAAGCCAAGAAATACCTTCCTCAGAAGCACCAGAATAAGAAACAACAATAACCAAGTCATTATTAGTTAAAGTTAAAGAATCATCATAAGATTCTGAGAACAACAACCTAACTTTACCTTGCAAGTAATCACCAACAATCCTAGAAGCATTCAAACTCCAAGAAGAACCAACAATTATTATGTTACCAGAAAAATCAATCTTCTCAATCAAAGACCTAAAAGACCTATTATAAGAAGTTCTCAAATCCTCAGCATAACCTTGAATAAACCTTTTATAATTCTGAGAATCAAACTTTGACAAATCACCAGGAAAATCGGAAACCGAGTCACTCATTAAGACCACCCAAACATGAGAACGTAGAAAACGTTTATATAATTTGTGAAAAACCCCTTAAGAAATGGAAAAAGAAATAACAGAACAAAAACTCAAAAAATATTTTGAAGTAACAGGTAAAGCACTAGAAAAAGCAAAAAACGCAATAAACAAAGAAGAAAAAGAAAAAGCAGAAGACTTCTTAGATATGGCATCAAGATATTATTCAGACGCAGAATTCTTTAAGAAAAAAAATGATTACGTACTAGCATACGGCGCATTAAACTACGCACACGGATGGTTAGACGCAGGAGCAAGAATAAAATTGTTCTTAGTTAATGACAGTACGTTATTCACAGTTGATGAAGATGAACTTTGAAGAACCAGAAACTTACAGAACAAAGAAAAGCGTGATGCTAGATACCTGCTTCATAATACACGAAGTAACAAATCAAAGAGAAAAAAAACTATTAGAATTCTGCGAAGAAAACGAAGTCTTAATAACAAGTTTTAACTTAAAAGAATTAAAACACGTATCAAAAAAATTAGGCCATGACAAAAAAATAATAAAAGACTTCTTGAACAAAGCAAAAATAACAATTATACACTTGCCTGTTTCCCCAGGACAAAAAGAAAAAGAACGAAATTACATTAATAATTTCGACCCTGAATTAATGAAAAAAATAAGAGATCCTAGCGACGCAGTACTAGTAGTAAGCGCTATAAAATCAAAATCAGACATATTAACCAGGGACAAACACCACTTATTCACAACTACACTAGAAGAAGAACTTAAAGAATACAAAATAAGTGTTTACAACGATTTAAGCAAATACGACTAATTCTTAGGATAAACACCAGGCTTCATGAACACTTGATCAGTTTTAACAGCTAAACCCTTAGCTAATTTAATCATGTTATTAGAATTCAATAAAGCTTCACCAACCAAAACTAGTTCATTCTTCAAAGTAAGAACCGCGACTACGTCCCCTTTAACAATATCAGAATCTAATTTAGATATGCCCGGCACTTTAAGAAAAGCCCCATTACACAAAGAATCAACAGCGCCATCATGAATAAAAATTTTCTTTAAATGATCCACTCCTCTTTCAACAGGCTTAATCATTTTTTTCAAAAGAGAATCATCACCTTCATTATAAAAATGAAACGCGTCCGCTAAGTCTTGAAGAGAAACCATTTCATCCTCAGAAAAAGGACCTGCCTTAGTCCTAACGAGTTCAGCCATGTGAGCCCCACAACCAAGCTTTAAACCAATATCATGAACTAATTTCCTAATATAAGTACCTGCTTCACAACCAACTCTAAAAAGAACATCAGAACCTTTAATCTGCAAAATTTCCAAGTAATAAATATTTCTTTTTCTTAACTGACGCTTAACCGCGGACTTAACAGGAGGAAGCTGAGTAATAGACCCAAGAAAATGATTTTTTAAAACATCTCTAAGTATTTCTTCACTAATAACTTTATGAAGATGCATCAAACAAACATATTCCTTACCCGCAGTCAACAAACAATGAGTAATCCTCGTCGCACCTGATAAAGCAACAGGAAGAACCCCTGTAACGCCAGGATCAAGAGTTCCAGAATGACCTGCTTTTTTAATATCAAGAACTTTTTTTAAAAAATCAACGGCTTGATGACTAGTAGGCCCAGAAGGCTTATTAAGAATAATTATACCTGAATCAAGTAATTCTTTAACGCTACGATTCTCAGGCGAACAACCAACAGAATCATTAGTTACAGAAACTTGTTTAGTAAGAACATCAAAACTTCTTTTTTCAAAAGGTAAAACATTATTCAAACAAACCAACTCCTCATTTCTTATCCAAACCTAACTTCTTATCAAGATTCCTACCAATGAAGCTAAGAGAATCAAAAGCATCATTAACTTCTCTTCTAAGATTCTCAGAAACATCTTCAAGATTCTCAAACATCAAGTAATACTTATTATTAACTTCACTAACAAGCCCAACACTCATCAACTTGTTAAGATGATAAACAACTGTGCCCCTAGACAAAGAAGTTCTCTCAGCTATATCATCACTGGATAAACCATTAGGTTTTTGTTTAACTGCTTTAAGCAAAACAATGAATATTCTAAAACAACTACGATCCTTATCCCTAATATTAAACAAACCAAGAGTGCCTCCGAACCATTGCAATAACTCATTAATATTATCATTACTAGGCTCAGAAGTTCTAATTATAGTGACGCGAGTGAATCTCATAAATAAACGTTAATACGTACTTATTTAAATAAATAACTTAATTTTTTAGAACAAATAAAGATAAATAAGAGTCATAGAAAAGTTTAAAAACAATTTAATAAAGAAATAAATAATGCAGAAACAAAGAATAAAAGAAATAGTTAATCAATCCAAATTTAAAAACAAAATAAGAATAGATGTCTTTAAAAAAATATTAACTGATAATCTGAAAGCAAAAAACGAACAAATCATAATCATAGGAGATAAAGGAAGGGAAGACAGATTAATATCTCCTATAATGACTAATGCTTATTCATTAGCAGCTGAAGAACTAGGACTTAATTATGAAACTATTTATCAAAATTTTAAAACAAGAGGAGAATCAGCAGACGCAATAGTAGTTAAAAAATTAATGATGCTCCCTAACAAAAGCATAATAATAGTTAATATATCAAACAGAATAGGGAGCTTAGGACCGTTAGGATTAAGTTTTAGGAAGTTCTGCGCAGACAGACAACACAGATTCATATCTTCGAGCAGTTTAGGAAGTATAGACAACAAGAAACTAAGTTTCTTAATAGATTGTTTAGACATAGATTACAAAGAAATAGAAAAGAAAACCAAGAGATTAGAAAAAATACTGAGTGAAGCTAAAGAAATAAACATAACTACTAAGATAGGAACAAACATAACTTTCGGAGTGAAGGGAATGCCTGGGAAATCCGCGACAGGAATATACTCCGAGCCAGGAACCGGAGGAAACCTGCCAGGAAGCGAAGTGTATATAGCTCCTAAAAAAAATGAGGTGAACGGAAGAGTTTACATAGATGGAAGTTTAAGAATAAAAAACAAAACCATACTACTAAAAGAACCCGTAAGGTTAGATATAAGCAAAGGAAGCATTACTTCTATGAATAATACGTACGAAGCCAGACAATTATTAGAAACTCTTAGATGGGCTCAGAAAAAAGCAAAGAACCCTGATAATGTTTGGAAAATAGGCGAGTTAGGAATAGGCCTAAACAAGAAAGCAAAAGTGATAGGCTCCACTATAATAGATGAAAAAACTTACAAAACCGCTCACATAGCCATAGGAAGCAATTCTTGGTTCGGAGGAGACATTAAAACATTCATACACCTAGACCAAGTATTTCACGACCCAATAATAAAAATAGACGGTAAACTTCTCAAATATTAAATAGGATTAAAATAAGTCGAACCCGAAGCGTTTGCTTGTTCAGCTAAAGAAACAGGAACAATAGATTTATGCAAAGTATTAGTAAGATTGTAAGGCTGAGAAATATCAATAGCTAAAACAGTAGCTACATCTATTTGGCTACTGAAAACATATTCCCCATAAGAATCAGGAACTAATTTATTATGCCAAAAATGCCAATCAATACTACTACTACCACTTCTTATGACTGTGTCATAATCTGAAGGATCAGAATAAATAGGAAGAACAACAGAAGTAATACCAAGATCCGAAGGCGAAAAATTTCCACGAAGCCTATCTAAGAAAGAAGGAGACTTATTATATTCAAAGAATCTTTGATTAACCACTAATTCATTAAACGTAGATGCTTTCTCATTAAAATCAGGACTTATATGATTGTATTTTTCATCAACACTAATAATTATGACATCACTAAAATTCTCAACTCGAAGAGGAACAAGTACTTCATCAACAACTACGTGAACAGGATCTTTCAAACCAATAATACTGAAAGACTCAGACATATTCAAAGAAACATTAAGACTAAAATCATCCTCAATCATTAATATGTTAAACAAAAAATGTATATCCAGCAACCAAGGAGAAGACTGATTCAAAAAAACATCAGAAACAACGAATTCAACTTTTAAACCCGTATTTTCTCTAATAAAATTATACAAATCAACCTCTATTTTTTCTTTAAGATTAGCTTGATCACCACAATAATTAGAACCTCCCAAATCAAAATAACCATACTCTAAACAATTAACGAATTCAAAATCAAAATCATCAACAAAAGAATTCTCAACGAACATAACTTCTAACATAGCAGACAAAGCCTCTTTAGAACTAACAACTGCTTGAGCCCTAGCAATGTTCTCAGCTTGAAACATGAAATTATTAGCAGTAACAATCTTGATTCTATCAACATCAACTTTGTGATCAAGAGGCAACTCAATAATATAAAAAAACAACAACAAAATAAAAGAACTAATAACTAATGCAACAATAGTAAAAACGACGCCCTCCTTATTATTAAACAAAACCATTCTTCATGACCAAATCGTTATATTAGTAGTAGTAATATGAATATCTAAGGAATCGTCAACGTAATAAGTCAAAATCCTACCCGTCAAACTCGTCCTAGCATAATCCAATCTTTCAAGATTATCCTCATAAATAATTGTGTCATTAACAACGTACTCAAAACCAAGATGACTAGGCACAACGAACCTAGTAAGATTAGCAACCAAAACACTAGCCCTAGCAGTATCCCCCCCATCCTCAATGAGCATCTTATACACTTTTTGATAAACAAACAACTCTAAGTCTTCCTCGTAAGCATCATCATACGCGAACTGATACTTATCCCTAACATCCTTCATAGTCGTACTAGCAAGAAAACTAAGAAAATTATTCAACTCATGATAAGTATCCTCAACAACAGGCCTACTAGAATAAATAGACATAACAAGCATAATAGTAACAGTAACAATTAAACCAGCAATCAAAGTATCAAGAGTAAAAAAAACCGCGCCGGACTTACCTCTTTTTATTATACTCACCACCTTCTAAAAACAAAGAACATAATAAAACAACTATTATATAATATTTTCTAAGAAATAAAAAGTAAAAAACCAAAAAAAAAGATTAATCAGACTTCTTAACCGCTTTCTTAACAGACTTCTTAACAGTCTTAGAAACAGGCTTCTCAGAAACAGCTTCTTCAACAGAAGAAACTTCTTCAGACTTAGCCTTCTTAGCTTCTTTAGGTTCTTCAACTTCTTCAACAGAACCATCACTAGGTTGTTTAAGCTTAGCCGCTAACTTATCCTTGAAACTAGTAGGCTTATCAGTTTTCTCAGTCTGAACTTTTTGAACTTTGTAATCATAACCCTCAAGCTCAACAGAAACAAAATCATCATGCTGAACAGTCTTAACAGTCACTTTACCCGGAGGATTAGTAATACCTTTACTCCAAACAAATTCATTAAGAACAGAACCAATCCTAACATCCTCAGACTTCATGTGCTTCTCCACGAATTTCCTAATCTGACTCACAGCTCTCTTAGCCCTATAATACTTAGGAACTTTAATAAAACCTTGCCTTAAAGGAATAGTATAAACTCTCTCAACTTTATTTTTAGCCATTTTAATAATCCTCATACCTTGATACTGCTACGTCTCCAACTCCTCTTAACGAAAGTGTGCCTACCAGGATGAAGTTTCCTACTAGCACCATTAATTTTAGGAACAACCCAGAAAGGAGCCCAACGAGTCATACGACCATGCTTCACTAATTTTTTCTTTTTAGATAAATGAATAAACCTAGACATTTTTAGCACCTTTACCCTTAAGAGCTTCTTTAGAAGCATCATTAATCAATTTAACTCCAGCAATAGTAACAGTTCGCCCCTTATGAACACCAACACCTTCTTGCTTCAACAAACCAGAAGACTCTAATTGTTGAAGAACCTTACGAAGAACGTTCCTAGAAGCACGAGAAGAACTCGCAGGATTAACACCGTTATCCTTCCTAGTACCATATTTCACGCTTAACTTAGAAACACCAACCGGACCAAGCTTTTGAACACTCAAAAGAACAGCCGCTGCTCTAACGTACCACCAATCCTGCCTAACAGGAGGTCTTTGTTTACCATGACCCGTCTTAACATAAGACGCCCACTCAGGAGGATTAACACTACCCCTAAGCTTAACAGCCAAATTCTCTATTACATCATTATTATTTATTACTTTCATATTATTTGCACCTTCAATATCCTGAACCACAAGTCATCATTGCAAACCTCTAAACCAATCAGGAGAAATGATGATTGTTTTAAAAAGCTTATGGTTATAAAAAAGACTAAATGCTAAAAAAAAATGGTTAAATCCAAGAAAGAACAGCTTTAGTATAAAGATAAACCTTAGACAACTCATAATAAATATTATTCTTTTCAACATCACTCATTTCATCATAAAGACGCAACAACTCAAAATAATTACTCTTAACAGAAACAGACTCTGAGAAACAAAGAGCTAAAAAAGAATTATGAACCAGAGCTTGAGCATTATCAAACACAGGCTTAGGCAACTCTAATTCTAAAGCTCTAAACGTAAAATCATCCTTAGATAATTTACTAGTGTTCATAATCAACATCCTCGTTTCCTGAATAAAAGTTAATAATGCTTGCTTAGATAAAAGAACAGATTTACGCTCCTTAGGAAATAAAGATTCAACGTACAAAAGCATTCCTTGACGAAGCGAAGCATTAAAAACACGTCTACGCAAACCCTTCTTAGATTCTTCAAGATCAAATTCTAAAGAAATCTTTAAAGCTAAAGATAAATACTTCCTAGAAACACTAAGCACCGCTATTAAGTCCTTACTTGTTCTATCAAAATCAGCATTAGAAGAATTAAAAACTCTTATGTACAACTCATTAACAATTCTTAATAAATCAGCTTTATCAGAATCATTCAACAAGAATTGTTTTCTTTTCTTCCTAGTAAGCCACCAACCAATCTTAGCAAAGAAAGACATGATTTGCTTCCTGAAAACAATGTACGCAGCTAATAAAGAAGCAATAAAAACAACTATTAAAGCAGTAAACAAAATAAGATTATCAGCGGATTCATCAATTATAAGACCAGGCGTTTCAATTCTTCTACAAGGCTCACAAGGCCCACCACAATCAACACCATCCTCACAAAGAATACTACCATCAAGCATAACATGACAATTCTGAACACCATCAAAACAAGTAGCTTCAGGATCCTCAGGGATTTCTTCTACGCTACAAGGCTC
>JAHKLZ010000009.1 GCA_020854775.1 Candidatus Woesearchaeota archaeon
AAAAAAAATAAAAAAGTTAGGGTGAGACTTTCCAAACAATTATTCTTTCTCCTCTGAAGCTTGTGACGTCGCTTATTTTCTCAAACATTGATAAGTCTTCTCCGCGTCCTTCCATGAAGAATAGTCTCGTGAATACCGAGGTGCTTAGTTCTGGGCTTGTTAGTAAAGCTGTGTGTCTTGTTTCTTCTTTCATTAGTACTAAGTCGAATCCTGTTCCTTGTTCGAATCCGTGTTCTTGGAATGCTCCGTTGTTTTCTATTATTATTTTGTTTGGTTTGATTATGTCTTGTCCCATTGGTGTTCCTGTTGCTCTGTTTATTGCTTGTACTATTAGTTGTGTTTCTTCTAAATTATTCAAAGGTATGATTGCTCTTCTTAGTACGACTGTGCTTGTTGCGTCTTGTTGTAAGCCTAATTCGAAGTTACAAGTTACTGTGTTATTGGCTTCGGTGCAAGTTGTTTTTTGTCTCGTTAAATAATTTAAGTAAGGACTTATCCATTGTGATGCTTGGTCTTCGTTTCTTATTAGTTTGGCTTCGTTGTATAATGTTCTTGTTTGTTCTTGGTTCATTCCTAAGTTTTCTTCTGTTAATGTGTACACGTCTGTTAATGGTAGGTTTCTTAAATAGTAATAGAAGTAAGCTCTTGTGAAGTTCCATCCTCCGAAGTGCGACCACACTGGTGCTTTTCCTACCATGTCTTCGCTTGTTACGAAGTACATAGGGTATAAATCTTCGCAGTGTGTTAATTCTAATATTTCTTGTGTTTGTTCTTCGTTTAAGTAATTCATCAAGTAGGTTCTTGCTTCTTCTTTGGTCATTCTTGTTATTTCTAATTTTATGTTTGTTGCTTTGTATCTTTCTCCTATGTATTCTTCTAGTAAGTTATATGGTTTTTCTTGTCCGCAATTCATCACTTTTAAGATGTCGTGTGCTTCGTCTACGTCGCTTGTTAGTAAGCTTCGTCCCATCCAGTATATTCTTTTTCCTTGGTCTGCTCCGTCGAACGTCACGGTTTGTTCTCCGTACGCTTGAAAGAAGTGTCCGTAATCCCACCAACTACTTATTATTCCTCTTTGTTCGTATTGTGAAGCGTCGTCTTTTATTGCGTAAACTGATTCGTACCACGCATCGTCAAATATTGGGATCGCGTTTTCACTCATTGTTCTAGCGTTGCTTACGGGCGCCCAAAGTAGTATTATTGTAAGGGTTATTGATACCACGCTTACATATATTGATTTTCTTATCGTGGTGTTTTTCTTTATTTTTTCTGCTAACGGCCCTGTTATGTATCCTATTAAAGGTCCTACTCCTAATAGTATAGGTATGCTTGCCATTAATACGAATCTTACCGCGCTGTGAGCTACGAATATCATTCCTGTAGCCCATGCTAGTAGTACTAATCCGTAGAATAAGTATTTTGAATTTTCTTTGTATCTTAAGAATAAACTTATTATTCCTAGGATTGATAAATAAAAGAGTAGTATTCCTGTGTTTCCTAGGGTTCCTGCGCCTTGTATTATTTGTTTAAAGCTTGCTTTGTTTAGTTCTTCTACTGTTCTTAATACGTTTGGCCATAATGGGTAGTCTCCTCCAGCGCTTCTTATGTCCGCGCCTGCACCCAGACTTAATACTAACTTCATTGGTTGGGCTGGCGCTGTTATGACGCTAGAAGCCATTTCTCCTGCTGTGTTATTAGTTAGTGGAGATATCATCATGGAGAATATTATCGCTGACACAAAGAATATTACTAGGAACGCGCTGTTTCTTATCCAGTCTTGTTTGGTTAATGTTTTTTTCTCTATTTTTTTGCGTACGAATTCATATACTATGTATAGGCCCGCGCTTCCTAGTACTAGTAAGTATCCGTACCACCACCCGCTCCAGCTTATCATGAAGAAAGCATTTACTAGTCCGGCTAGTCCCGCCATAATTGCTATAGTGCTTGTTTTTTTATCTAATGCGTTAAATAATAATGCCATCATTATGAACGTCCAGAGTATTGTGTGTGCGTCATCATCTGATGATCCTCCCATTGTTCTTCCTACTAAGGGTATGGCTGTTAGGACTAGGATTGTCGCGATGAATCCTCCTGTGGTTCCGCTTATTTTTTTGTTTAAAAAGAATAGTGGTATTGATGCTAATCCTATTAGTATTACTTGGATGTAGAATGATGCCCATTCTATGTCGAAATCTTGATTGAATGGTTTCCACGCGTCGTGTAAAACGTTTATTAGGAATGGGTGCATCATGAATCTGGCAGGGAATCCGAATCTTCCGTTTCTAAGCATGAATCTTTCTTCTCCGTCTACGATGTCGGTTCCGAAGTGTCCTTCTTTTTGGTACCATTTCGCGTGTGAGTAAAAGAAGTATTCATCTATTCCTAGTAGGTATGTCATTCCTTTTTCGTTTTGTAGCATGTCTTTGTATTGTTGTGATACTTGTTGTATTTGTGAGTCTATTTGTGCTTTGTTTTCTTTGTAGAATTCTTTGTAGTCTTCATCTGTCATTCGTCTTATGCTACTTTCTGGTAAGTTGGGTTTTTCTTGTTGTATTTGTTGGGCAATCATGTTTTTGTAGTTATTTTCTACCATGTTTTGTGCCCAGTTATCTGTGATTGGTAAGCTTTGAGGTCCTAGTCTTACGTATGATGATATTATTATTATGATTATTATTAGTAGAGCTATCCATCCGTATTTTACGTATTTGTTTTTGGATATTTTTTCTGCTTTTTTTATTGTTTCTAAGCTTTTTTCTTTTATGTTTTCTATATCTATGGTGATTTCGTCGTTAGATTTTTGTTTTTCTTTGTGTTTTTTTTTGCTCAATAGGACCCCTCCTTGGTGTTCGTGGTTTGTTCTTATTTAAATAATTTAATATTACAAAACACAACAAAAAATTGTTTTTATTATTTAGTAGTTACAAACAGAAACATTTAAATAGCTCTAACCATTACTAAGTAGTAATAAAACTCTTTTTTTCGAGAGGTGTTGTTCCTTTTGAAAAAAGTGTTAATAAAAAATTAATGATTATTCGTCGGAAAAAATTCATGAGGTACCAAAAAATGAGTTTAACTAAAAAAGTAAAAGAAATTTATAATGATTCTAAAGATTTTGTTATTAGAAACAAAAACACTCTTGCTTTAGCAGGAACACTTGCTTTTTCTCCTATTACTGCTGAGAAAGCTGAAGCTCAAACTCGTTCCGAAATAAGAAGTATTCAAAGAGAATTCTTTGCTCAACCTGAAGCTGAACAATTACTAAAAGTTTACGATTGGTACCAAAAACTAAATGACGAAGGAAAAGTAGAATACAAAGACAGCTTAGACATAGTTGTTTTTGGTAATAACAGATTATATCACACTTCTGGTGGCAATGTTAGAACATCTCCTAATTCAGGAGTTGGTGCTACAAAAATAATTTCTAATCCTAGAGCTAGAATAAACAACGAGCCTTTTACTACTATAAACATGACTGGTAAAAGTGGCGGTGACTTCTTGAACGAAATAGAAGGTATTCCTGATCACTACGTTACGATTCCTAGCTTAATTAACGCAACGAACATGAATCTTCAAGATGCTCAAAAAATGGTTGCTAACTACTCAGGCGCATCTTTTGATCAAATAGCATTTTTTAGAGGAGATGAAGGTCAAGTTGTTAATGCAGTTTATACAGGTCCTAGTACTAGGCATGTTGGTGGTAGAAACGTTATGACTAAGAGAAGATTAGCTGACGGCACCCTTGTAGATCATTTATTGTTTGTTCCAGGAACGGATATGGATATGCATTTGAAATATGCTTTAATTCTTGGTGGATTTGATGTGGATCTTGCTAGAAGTATTACTTCCACGCATCCAGGTAGAGCTGATCAGTTAGAAGCTTTAAGAATAATGACTGAGCTTTATCAAGGAGCAGAAAAAGATGCTTTAGAGCTTTATGAACAAAATCAGAAACTAACTTCCAAAGCTGATTCTATATCAGAAAAAAATAATTCTTTGGTTAACTTTTTGAGCAAAATAGAAGGTGGCCCAGGATTATTCATATCTAATAACAAAGAGATGTCCGATAATAAAGAATTATCTTACGCTTTATATCTTAGTAGAGGTATAGGTAAAAATAACAGAGCTTGGTCTTTAATAGGAACATTTAATCCTGGTAGTAAACAAAACAAAGATTATGATCCTAAAGGCAATATGGATATTCAATTTGTTCCAGGATTCAACGTGAACGCTGTAACTGTTGATTCGGTTTACAACTCAAGTATGAGAGCTAATCATGGCGCGTCTCTTGCTTTAGGCGTTGAATTATTCAAGAATCTTTCTCTTCTTGCAGGAGTTGAATATTCAAGAAACTCAGGTAATGACGTATCTACGCTAGTTAATACTACTTACTTCATGGGTACTGACAACGTTCCTTTTAACGTGAACTCTTGGAGAGATACTAAAATAGAAGAATTTGATGATAAGAAATTTGATCCTCTTGTTGGTTTGAAATACGGAGCAGACAGATTTAACGCGTTCGTAATGTACAATCCTTTCAAAAAAGAGTTTCAATACGGAATAGGTATTAATTTGTTGTATCAGAAAAAATAATGGGGGAATCGCTATGAAAAAATTATTTAATATATTATTGTTTGTTTTCGTAATTGCTTTGCTAACTAGTACCGCGTCAGCGTTATCTATTTTAGCAAAGTTTGAAAGTTCTCAGACAACTCATGCTTCAATAATGGAGGGGGATTCTGACGAAATAATTTTATCAATTTTAATAAGTTCTTCATCCCCTTTATTAGAAGTAGAAGGAAAACTGTTTGAAATAACTGATTTAGGAGTTTTCTTTGTTAAAGACTTATTTTCTGATTCCCATTCAGGTTCTTTTGTTTATTCTCCTAATCCTTTTTTGATTAGTCAAGAACATTACGAAGGCCCTGGTAATTATTTTATTGATATAAAAGCAACAGAAACTAATTCATTTGGTAATCAAATAATTAAATCAGAATTATTATACTTAGATGTTAGTGAAGAAGTAATTCCTAATGTTCCTCCGGTTGCGAATTTTAGTTTTGTTCCTTTGAATCCAGTAGTTGGAGAACAAGTTACTTTTACTTCTACGAGTTATGATGTTGATGGATCTGTTGTTTTAGAGCAATGGTATTTTGACGGTGTTCTTGTTCATCAATTCGCGGAGCAAGGTTCTAGTTTTTTAAGAACATTTAGCTTTGTAGGTTCTTATGAAGTAACTCTAAAAGTTACTGATAATGATGGCGCGGTTGACGAAATTACTAAAGTAGTGGTTGTTTCTGAGGGTGTTGTTGAGAATGTTCCTCCTGTTGCGAATTTTAGTTTTGTTCCTTTGAATCCAGTAGTTGGAGAACAAGTTACTTTTACTTCTACGAGTTATGATGTTGATGGATCTGTTGTTTTAGAACAGTGGTATTTGAATAATGTTTTAATTCACAATTTTAACGAAGAACAATCAAGTTTCAACAGAGTTTTTAATGAAGCTGGTTCGTATAATGTTAGGTTAAGAGTTGTTGATAATGATGGCGCGGTTGACGAAATTACTAAAGTAGTGGTTGTTTCTGAGGGTGTTGTTGAGAATGTTCCTCCTGTTGCGAATTTTAGTTTTGTTCCTGAGAATCCTATTGTTTATCACGGCGTGTTATTCACATCTTTGAGTTATGATGTTGATGGTTACATAGTTGATGAAAAATGGTATTTAGATGGTGTATTATTTCATGAAGGTGTGAATGAAACATCAATTACTATTTCTTTTCAAGAAGTTAAGACTTACGTAATGACTTTGGTTGTTACTGATAATGAGGGTGCTACTGATGAAATTACTAAAGAAATAGTTGTTTCTGAGGGTGTTGTTGAGAATGTTCCTCCTGTTGCGAATTTTAGTTTTGTTCCTGAGAATCCTTTAATTTTTGAAACAATCATTTTTACTTCTACGAGTTATGATGTTGATGGTTTCATTGTTAATGAGCAATGGTTTGTTGATGATGTTTTGATTCATGAAGGTGTGAATGAAACTGTTATTTCAAGAACTTTTACTGAAGTTGGTTCGTATAATGTTAGGTTAAGAGTTGTTGATAATGATGGTGCTACTGATGAAATTACTAAAACAATAGTTGTTTCTGATGATGTTGTTGAAAACATTCCTCCTGTTGCGAATTTTACTTTCAGTCCTGAAAATCCTGAAGTGAATGAACAAGTTACTTTTATGTCTTTGAGTTATGATGTTGATGGTTTCATTGTTAACGAGCAATGGTTTGTTGATGATGTTTTGGTTTTTAATGGTGTGAATGAAACAAGTTTTAATCATGTCTTTATTGAAACAGGCGCTTATCAAGTTACTTTAAGAGTTGTTGATAATGTTGGGGCAGTTGACGAAATCACTAAAACAATAGTTGTTTCTGAAGACATAGTTGAAAACATTCTTCCGGTTGCAAGATTCATTTATAGTCCTGTGAATCCTTTCGTTAATACAGTTGTAACTTTCACATCTACGAGTTATGATGTTGATGGTTTCATTGTTTTAGAAGAATGGGATTTTGATGGGGATAATGTTTTTGATGAAACTGGTAGTGTTGTTCAGAAAACATTCACAGAAATAGGTGTTTATTACGTGACTTTAAGAGTTACTGATAATGATGGCGCTACTGACTCTGTTACTAGGATATTGGTTGTTAGTGAAGCTCCTAATGTTAATCCTGTAGCTAATTTTCAATACAATCCTATGAGTCCTGAAGTGAATGAACAAGTTACTTTTATGTCTACGAGTTATGATGTTGATGGTTTCATTGTTAATGAGCAATGGTTTATTAATAATGCTTTAGTTCATGAAGGAGTTAATGAAACTAGTTTTTCTAGAACTTTTAATCAAGAAGGATCTTATGAAGTAACTTTGATTGTTACTGATAATAGAGGTGCTACTAATCAAATAACTAGGGTTGTGGCTGTTTCAAGACCGTTACCTGTTTTAGTTGCAATAATTAGAGGTCCTGAAAGTCCTTTTGTAGGTGAAGAAGTAACTTATGATGGTTCTGATTCTTATGATTCTTCAGGCGCGGAAATTGTTTCTTATGCTTGGATTGTAAGAAAAGATGGAAATGTTGTTTTCGCTGATGCATCTAGTAGTCCTTTTTTGAATTATGTATTTCCAAGTAAAGGTCAGTATTATTTAACATTGGTTGTTACTAATGAAGTTGGGGATCAAGCAGAAACTACTTTAAGTGTTTATGCTTCAAGACTTTACGGTGATTACGTAGATTTTGACTTTGGTCAACCTTTATCTGTTGATTACTTTAGTGTTTCAAGCGTTGATTACGGCGTTGTTAGATTAGGTGAAGAATTCACCGTTAGTGTCACTGTCACTAATAACAAAGCTGAAACTCTTAGTAATATGAGGGCTTCTTTTTCGTTGCCTGAATTCGGGGTTGTTCAAAGAAGTGGAGCTTTCACGCTTAGACCTGGTCAGACGAGAACAATCGAATTTTATGTATTTATTAGCGAGTTTGATTTTATACCTTTAGGGGATCATGATGCTTTAATTGGAGTGGCTGGTCAAGGTATAACTAGGTATAAATATTTCCCTATGACAATAATACAATGATAACCACTACGAAATAGTTACAAAAACGAAAACTTTATAAATAATTGGTGGCTAACACCCACTATAACACTGAAAAC
Source organism: Candidatus Woesearchaeota archaeon (assembly GCA_020854775.1). Taxonomy (NCBI): domain Archaea; kingdom Nanobdellati; phylum Candidatus Woesearchaeota; species Candidatus Woesearchaeota archaeon. The sequence goes on from JAHKLZ010000009.1 coordinate 7,690, forward strand.
CAATTTTTGGGAGGATGAAAAAAATGAATGCAAAGAATATATGTGCAAGCATCATGGCGGTGCTTTTAGTAGTTACACTAGTTCCTTTAGCTAGTGCTTACTTGGAAATTGAACAAGTAAGAATCAACGGAGACGTAGCTAACGATTACGACGATTTATACGTTGAAAGAGGAGATGAAATAAAGATAAGAGTCGTATTACAAGCTGAAGAAGAAGTAAGACAAGCTTATTTAGGTGCTTATTTGTCAGGTTACAGATACGCGCACTACGAACCAAACATGGTAATGACTCACACAAACACATTTAATGTTCCAGCAGGAAACAAAAGAGCATTTGACTTAACTCTAAAAGTTCCTATGGATATGCAACAAAAAGATGCTAAGTTAAGATTAATTCTTTTTGATGAAAATAGTGACTCAGTAATTACATACAATTACCAACTATCTATTTACGGATCAGATGAAAGAGCAGCTGTTCAAATAAGAAACTTCTTTGTAAGTCCTTCAGACTCAATAGAAGCTGGAAGAGCACTTTCATTCAAAGTACAAGTAAAGAATTACGGAAACTATGACTTAGATCATGTAACTGTTAAAGTAGCAATTCCTGAATTAAACATTCAGACTTATGAAACCATTGATTGGTTAAAGAAAGAAGAAACACAATCCTTTGAATCTTTGCTATTAAGAATCCCTCAGGATGCTAAAGCACAAGACTACGAAGTAATTGCTACAGTAGAATATGATAGGTTCCAAGTAACTTCTCAAAAACAACTTGTAACTGTTACAAGAACAGAATCTTTAGAAAAAGGAGTTGACGGTGTATCTGTTATAACTATGCCTGAATCAGTTCAAGTAATTGCTGGATCTCAACAATACCAAGGATCTTTGTACCCTATTCTTATAGAAAACAAAGGTGCTTCTTCAAAGACTTACGTATTAAGCGTTTCAGGTCATGAAGGTTGGGCAACTGCTACATTTGAACCTTCCTCTGTATTCGTTGTAAAAGGAGGACAATCACAAACTGCTTACTTAAGATTAAGAGCTGACGACGACGTAGTTGCTGGTGACAAAATCTTAAAAATAAGTGTTGCTTCAGGTGAAGAAATGCAAGAAACAACAGTTCTTGCTTCCGTTAAAAACTTGGAAGAAAAAACTGTTTCTGATTGGAACACCAGGCAAGTTCTTGAATGGGCACTTGTGATTTTAATAATAGTTTTAATTGTTCTTGGATTAGTTGTTGTTTTCAAAAAAATGAGAAAAAACAACGATGACGAGGATGACCAAACTTATTATTAATTATTTTTTTTTTCTTTTTTTTTTATTATTTTCATGGGGGATTGATTGCGTATGAAAAAAATATTATTAACATCATTTTTAGCTTTAGCTTCTCTTTATGCTAGTGCGCAGGATCCTTTTTTAGAAAGAAGAAAAGAAAGACAAAGAGTTTTTGATTCTCTTAATGTCTCTACTATTCCTTATTCACGTGTGATTCATCAAGAAGTAACTCAAGGCGTTGTAAGACCTGTTTCTGTTGAGCAACAACAAGTTCAAGCTGTGCAACAACAAGTTGTGCAAGAACCAGAAGTTGTTATTCCTGCGAGGGTCGCTGTGGAAGAGCAAGTTCAAGAAACAGTAAGAGATACTGCTAGAAGAACTATTCCTGAATCTTACGTTGAAGATGCTAATCAAAGAGCTACAAAGGCTGATGAGAGAATACAATTTCCTGTTCCTGAATCATTATTGCCTGTTCGTCAAGATCCTAAGAGTGAAAAAGACTTAGAAGGATTAGTTGTTAATCTTGGCAAGATTAGTATTGGTGATGTTGTTAATAGTTTTAGGATTCGTCCTTTTGATGAGGAAGGTATTAAAACTGATGAAGATCGAGACTTGTTGTATGGTGATGGTAAAAAAATAGGCACTCTTAGTTTTGTTGGTGATGGTTACTGGGAGTATAATGGTTCTTTAAAGGATTTGGCTCTTGGTAAGAATTATTTTTCTACTAAATTCGTTAAAGAATCTGGTTTAAAGACACCTGTCACGTTTATTTTAGAAACTACGAATGAAGCACCTGTTCCTGGTAATTTGGATTATAAATTTGTTTCAAGAACTGGTGAAACTCTTACTGGTACTTTAGAACCTGTCAGAGAAGGTAATAATTATTTTTACAAATTAGGCGAAATTCATGGTAAATACATGTTATCTGAGCTTTCTGTTTTAGTTGAAGACGTTGACGATAACTTAGTAACTGATAAAGCGTTAGCTAAAAAGAATGACGTGGTTGTTGGTAACTTCGTTCTTGACACAGAGAACAACATTTTTTCTTATACTAGGGAAGATTCTCAAAACAGCGGGCTTGGTCAATACGTAGTTGATGCTAATTTTATTGATAAAGTTGGTGCTTCTGCTAATTTGTATTTCTTGTTTGAAAAAGCTGATAAGCCTGTAAGAATACAAGAAGTAATTATGCAAACGGAGAGAGGCGTTGAAACCAAAGTTGATTACGCTGAGCCTGAAACTTCTAGAAGGGGGTTGTTTAGGAGAAGATGAAATCAAGAATATTTTTTTTGGTTTTGTTGTCTTTCGTTTTATTACTTTCAGCTTTTGCTAGTTCTGAAATCATAATTGAGAAATACTCTCCAGGATTTATTTCAGGTGCTAAATTAGCTAATCCTGTTGTTTGTATTTGTGGTGAATTAACTGATGAAATAATTTTAAAAAATAGCGCTCCTTATCCTCAAGTTTTTGAGTTGAGCACTAATATTGATAAAGCTATTATTTCTTTTAGTCAAATAACTCTTAATCCAGGCCAAGAAATAGTTGTTCCTGTTTTGATTACTAGTGGTTGTAATGATAAGCCTTCTGTTGAAAACTATGAAGTTCTTATTAGTAGCACCACAGGAGTTGAACAAGTAATTACTCGTTCTTTAAAAGTTGAGAAGTGTCAAACCATTGAAGCTAAATTATTTGTTGATAAGAATCAATCAGTTATTTGTGAACCTGTTGTTTATTCTTTGGTTTTAAAAAATCCTTCAACTCTAGTTGAGGATTACTTAATTGGTCCTTTGAATAACGTTGAATTTTTTGATCAAGCAGGTTACGAAGTAAGTCTTTTACCTGGTCAAATGTCTGTTTTGAATTTTACTTTCACACCTAGGTGTGATGTTAGCGGAGAAATTATTAATACTTTTAGAATTAAATCTTCTTCTACTTTGAGCGCTGAGCTTAGTCATTCCTTATTTATTGTTCCTGGTTATGATTTTTCTTTAACGGGCTCTGAGGAATTAGAGCTTTGTAGATACGAAATAATTGGTGTTCCTTATGTTGTTAGTAATAATGGTTTAACTAATAATACTTATAATTTAAGAATTAGAAATAATCCTAGTTTTGTTTCTTTAAGTGTTGACTCTGTTGCTTTAGAACCTGGTCAATCTGCTTCTTTCGAGTTATTATTTGAGCCTGGTTTTAAAACTCGTGATTCTTATGAATTTTCATTGATTGTGTCTTCTTTAATTGGAGATGTAGAAGTTAATAAGAAGATTTTTTTAGATTTATCTGAGTGTTATGATTCATCTCTTACTATTTTGAGTCCTGACTCTTTAAGGGTTTGTCAAGGATCTGAATCCTTAGTTGTTTCTTTAAAGAATAATGGTTTATTTGAGGAAACTTATAACTTAGAGACTAATACTCCTAACGCTGTTTTGTCTGACTCAGTCGTAACGGTTAATCCTGGTGAAGAAAAATTTGTTGATTTAATCATTGATGCTTCTTCGTTTTCTGGTAAAATATTGTTTGGTGTTTCTGCTTATTCATCTAAGAATTTGTTGAAGCATTGGGATGATTCCATTGTTTTAGATATTGTTCCTAGTTATAAGTGTTCAGAGATTGGTTTTCCTTCTAGATACGTTGTTTATTCTAGGTTTTATGATGATGAAGTCGTTTTAAGAATTCAAAATAAAGGCTTTGTTGATAACACCTTTGATGTTGCTTATTATGGTTCTGATTTCTTAGAATTAAATGAGGAAAAAATATTCTTGGAAGCTCAAAGTTTTCATGATTTGGTTTTGAATAAAACTCGTGATTATGATTCTGATGTTTACTTTTTTTCTTTGAATATTACTTCTGATGAGGGTCACGTTTACAGTAAAGAGTTCAAGCTTGTTCTTACTGGCACGCCTTTGCTTGAAAAAATAAAAAATTACGCTTCTGATAATCCTTGCTTCTTATTCGCGTTAATCATTATCACAACATTATTATTGGTGTTGGTTGCTTACTTGCTTTTAGGTCCTTTCTTAGGAAGAATAGTCAAATTAATTCTTGTTATCTCTTTGTTGTTGTCAGTTATTGTTTTGCTTATAATTCATGGTTTGCCTGAAAGAATTAATCCTGCTTTGGTTCAATCAGAAGATCCTTACGCTTTCAGATTCTACCAAGGTAAAGAATTAGTTATTGACTTGAATAACTACGTTATTGATCCTGATAATGATACTTTATTTTTTGAAGTTATTGATGAATCTGATGATTTAATTTTTGATTTATCTAATAGCTTATTAAAAATTAGGTCTGATAACTTCACGGGCAGTGATCGTTTCAGAGTATTAGCGGATGATGGTCAAGGAGGAGAAGTTATTACTCCTAGGTTCATGGTTGAAGTAGTTGAGCCTGTTTCTTTATCTTTCTTTGAGCGTTATGAAAAATATTGTGTTTACATAAACATGTTACTATTACTAGTTTTAGCTTCTTTTTTGTTTTTGTTAAAATCTAAATCTTTCAAATCTGAGAAAGTGTTAGTTAAGCCTAAAAAGAAAAAAGTTAAAGTGGCTAAATCAAAAAAGGTTTCTAAGAAATCTAAACCTAGAAAATATTCTAGGAAAAAATAATTAGGGTGTTGCTCTTGATAGATTTTAAGGATTTTACTAATAAACACAATAAATATAAAAAAGATTCTTTGAAAGTTTTTGAATATTTTAAGGATGATTATGTTTTTTTTAAGGATTTGTTCGAGCCTGATTTTTGTTTTGATAACTTATCAGGTATGAGTTTTTCTTCTCAAAGAGAAATATTTTCTTTTGATGATCAAGGAACTAATATGCTTAGACAGAATTATTTTTTGTTTCCTGAATTTGATGATAAAGAAAGTAAAGGTTTATTTCGTAATTTTTTAAAGCTCTTTTTTGATTATTCTAAGAATGATAATTCTAATAAATTGTTTTTTGATAAGTTATTGCGTGTTGATTATCATTACAAATTAGCTTTAGAACTTAAAAGAAAGAAAGGTTTTTTTGGTAGTAAAGGAGTTGAAGGAGTGGAGCAACGCGTTAATGATTTAGTTGTTCATTTTAATGAGTTTAATAAAGGTAACATAGTTGATTTTTCATATTTTAATCCTAGCGAAAAGATTTATTTATTGTATGGAGACGACGTGTCTTCTATTAGGAAACACAACGAGAAATATAATATTTAAAAAAAAAGGTTTTTTTTTTATTTTATCATTCCGAGTCTTCTTAAAGTTTCTTTGTATCTTATGAAGTCTTCGCTTCTTCTGAATCTTTCTATTGTTTCAGGAGGTAATTCTTCTAACCATTTATGTGTTATTTTTATTACTTCCTTTATTTCTTCAAAGTCTTTATTTTCTTCTTCGTACTCAAGGTATTCGTCTTCGTCATCTTCTTCTAGTCTTTTTCGTTTTCTCATTCTCAGTTTCTTAAAGAATCTTCTTAGCAATCCTTCTCTTCTCTCTTCTAATTCGTCTTCTATTTCATCGATCGCTTCTATTTCTGATTCTTCTTCTACGTAGTCTTCGTCATCATCTTCATCTTCGTATTCTGGGTAATTTGTTTCTTTTTTCTTAAATAAAGAAAATACTTTCCATTCATTCATGTTTTGTTTCATCTCGCTTAGTTTTTCTTGCATGCTCATACTAGGAGTGGTTGTTTCTGTTGTTCTTCGTTCTTTTATGTATTTGTCCATTTCCATGTTGAATTCTTTCGTGCTTATTTTAATCACTCCCCTTTAAGATTAATTTTTATTGATTTTAATTAAAGTTCTTATTTTAATATATAAAATTTTCCCTATTAACTTTTTTTTAGGGGTATTTATTTATTGTTTTTGGGAAAGATTTTTAATACTTTTTATTCTTTTTTACATTTATGCCTTTCAAATACTTGGAGAATGTTAAGCACATCTTAGAATTTAAGGATTTTCGGAAGAATCTTTCTAAGGAGCAGAAGCGTTTATTATTAACTATCATTAAAAAGAATCAGAATACTGTTTATGGTAAGAAGTATAATTTTAAAAAAATTAGGTCAGTTGAGGACTTTCGGAAATTTGTGCCTATTATTTCCTTTGAGGACATTGATAAGTATGTTGAGAGGCTTAAAAAAGGCGAGAATAATGTTTTAACTAAGGATAAAGTGGTTTTTTTTGCTACTACTTCTGGTTCTACTAAGAAGCCTAAATTTATTCCTGTGACGAAGCAGAGAAGGATTTCTTTTAAGAAAGAATTGTCTATTTGGAGTTTTAATTTTTTGAGGAAGTATCCTCAGGTTCTTAATGGGAAGCTTCTTTATTTTGCGGGTCCTTATTTGGAGGGAGAAACTCCTAGTGGTATCATGTTTGGTAGTATTTCAGGTTACTTGGTGCATAAATCGTCTTGGTTTGTTAAAAAGAAGCTTGTTATTCCGCCTAAGATTTATAATGAGTCTGATTTTGATAAAAAGATGCATGTTATTGCTAAGCTAGCGATTAGGAAAAGGGTTTCTCAGATTGGTTTCGCATTCCCTGTTGAGGTATTGATGTTTTTTGATTATCTTAAAAAAAATAAGCAGTCTTTGATTAAGGAATTAAAGGAGGATGGTCATTTTTTTAAGGCTAGGGCGTTGGTTAAAAAGGATTTTTCTCCTCTTTCTCTTTGGCCTATGTTGAAAGTTGTTAATTGCATTATGTCTGAAGCTAACAAGCCTTATTTGGACAAGTTGAAAAAAAAGCTTCCTGGTGTTTTAATTAATGATCCTGGTATTTATTGTAGTGAGGGGCGTATTTCTATTTCTCTTAAGCCAGGTAGTTCTGAGGGTATGGTGTCTGTTACTACTAATTTCTTTGAATTTAAGGATGTTGAGTCTGGTGAATTATTTTTGGCGCATGAATTAATTCTTGGAAGGAAGTACAAAGTAATTATGACGACTCCTGAAGGTTTGTATAGGTACGATATGGGTGATGTCGTCGAAGTTGTTGGTTTTAAGGGGGATGTTCCTTTAATTAATTTTTTTGAGCGTTCTAATTATCTTAATTTGGTGGGGGAGTTGGCTCATGAAAAAGTTTTGTTGGAGTCCGTGGAGGAAGTCATTAAGAAATCTGGGATTAAGCTTAGGGCGTTTACATTTATGCCTTTTTCTAATGAGAAGAAGCCTAGGTATAATCTTTTAATTGAGCCTAATGTTAAATTAGATAAGGTTTCTGCTAAAAAATTTATTAAACTGGTTGATGAATTTCTTCAGAAAAACATTCGTGATTATATGCAGATGCGTAATGAGTTTGGTAGGCTTGATTTTCCTGTGCTTAGTGTTGCTCGTAGGGGTTCTTATGATGATTTTGACAAAAAACGCATATCTAAAGGTGGTCAGCAAAAACCTATAATTATAGCGAAGGATTCTACTTTTTTGGATAATTTTGATTTGGATTTTCAGGTGATTTTATGAAAGAGTATTTTTCTGATTCCTACGAGGATTCTAGAAAGAAATTTTTAAGTGCTGTCAAATCCCTAGAAGTAGATAGTATTTGTCTTAGGGATGATTTATTTATTGATTTTGCATTTAAAGAGGATGGTAAAAAAAAGATTTTGTTCTTAGTCTCTGGTACTCACGGTGTTGAAGGTTATCTTGGGAGTGCTGCTCAGCTTATTTTCATTAAGGAGTTTCTTCCTAAGCTTAAAGGAGTTTCTGTTTGTTTAGTGCATGGTCTTAATCCTTTTGGTTTTAAGCATAATCGTCGTGTTAATGAAAACAACGTGGATTTGAATCGTAACTCTGTTTATGATGAACGTTTAATGCTTGGTATTCCTAATTCTTTTTTTTCTAATGTTTGGTCGGATTCTTTGTTGTTTTTGAAGCTTAATAGGCCTAGAAAACACAGATTATTAGAAGTTGCTAGTTATTATTCTTTGGTGTTTAAAACTGTTATTCGTAGCGGTATTAAGAACACTATTAACGTAGGTATGAACGGTCAGAGTTCATATCCTAGAAGCGTAGGCTTTAAGGGTGTTAAATTAGAGGATTCTTTACTTCATCTCAGATCGTTTATTGAAGAAAAAACTCAAGGTTATGAAGAAGCGTTCTTTATTGATTTTCATTCAGGTATTGGTAAAAAATATGACGTGATAGGTTTTACTTCTAAAAAGTCTGATTCTCAAGAATTCTCTTTCATTAAGGCTTTATTGCCTAAGTTAAGATCTCGTGATAATACTAGTTTTGTTAATCATTCAGGTTCTGTTTCTGATCTTTTTTTAGCTAGGTCTCACGCTTCTAAGAATATTGATTTAATATTTGAGTATGGTACTGTTCCTTTGCTTTCGTCTAGGCTCGTTTTGGATTATTTAGCTAAGCTTAACATAGAGGAAAACCAAGTGTTTTTTTTTGGTTCTGATAAAGCAAGGATTCGTATAAGTAAAAGACTAAAAAATGCTTATTCTCCTGATGATATCACATTTAGAAAATCTTTAATTAGAAAAACATCTGTTTTTTTTAATGAATTAATTAAGAATTGGTGTGAAAAATAAAAAAAAATAAAAAAGATTTTTAAGAAAAAATTATTTTCTTCCGCGAGCCATTTTTGCTCTTGATATGTCTCCTTGTTTGTCGACGAAGTACAGGTATCCTGCTTCTTTTTTGACTCCTGCTTTAGCTACTTTATCTGGTTTTCCTTTTTTAGTTTTCATGCCGCCGCGAGCCATTTTTGCTCTTGATATGTCTCCTTGTTTGTCGACGAAGTACAGGTATCCTGCTTCTTTTTTTACTCCTACTTTAGTTACTTTCTGAGCCATTTTTTAATACACCTCCTAAAAATGTGGCTAGGAATTTATTTAATCCCCCTATTCTCGTCTTATCTAGCGAACTATTTAAATGTTTTGATTTTTTAGAGGAGAAAACTTTTTTTTAGGGTCTTAAAAAGGAAATTTTTATTAAATTAAGTATTTATCTTTATTTTTTATGATTGTTAAGATTATGAGTTTGCTTGATTTGGCTACGGCTATAGTTATGATTCTTTTTCAGTATGGTTCTGTTAAATCTAGGCTTCTTATGAGTTTTATTGCTTATTTATTAATTAAAGCATTCATGTTCAGGGGGGATTTTGCGAGTTTTCTTGATGCTTGCATAGCTATTTATATGATTTTCATGATTTTTTTTTCAGTTCCTTTATTAACTTGGATAGCTACTGTTTATTTAATTCAGAAAGCAATTACGGGTTTTATTCTTTAACCCTTTTTTTTATTTGTGTTTGCTTCCTTTTAATGAGTGTTTTATTAGCCACGCCGCTATTATTGTAAGAATTAGTGCTAATAAGTATATGAATGCGTGTTGTGTCACGTTTATTAGTAAATATAATAAGAAGTACAGGATTATTGAATATAATGCATAAAAAAGCCATATAGTTCTTGATTTTAGTAATATGTTTATGCCATTTAGACTAGGCATTGGTATGGCTGACACTACTAGTATAAGACTTGATATTCTTATGAACGCGAGCATTATCTCGCTGTTGTTTATTTGATATAAGGGGAAGAATATTAGTATTGATAGTAATATTAGCATTATTGGTCCTGTCATACCTATTATCATTATGTCTTTTATTCTTGGTACTGTGCTTCTGAATATTCCAAGTCTTAAACGTGGTATTTCTTTTATTTTTACTCCGCCCAAGAAAACGAAAGGTATTACGCCGTAGCTCATCATAGTTACTAAAACTCCTAGTGGGGGTCCGTATTTCCATACGTGAACTCTTGCTTCTAATCCGAAGAGTGAAGCTGTGAATTTTTGTGTGCTTAAGAATATTAGAAAAAGTATTAGGAAGAGTATGGAATATAGGATTAGGTTGTTTAATCCTTCGTTTGCGTCAAATTGTTCTGTTCCCCATTTTCTGAATGATAATATGAATCCGCTTAGTATGCTTATTATTATTATGGTGGTTGCTTCTTTTTCGTTGTAGTTCAGAGCGTTTTTGAATGCGTAATTTAGGAATCTTGTGAACATATTTTGTTTATTCTTTTATTTAATATAAAAACTTGACGGTTATGCTTTTATTTTTGTTATAAGAAGTGTCTGAATGGTTCTATTATTATTTCCATTATTCTTTTCAGTAAGGATCTTTTTTTCCATTCTTTGTAGTTGAATTCTTCTGTGCTTTCTAAAGATTTTTCTAAGTGTTTTTTTACGTATTCTTTCAGCACAGTATTTTTTCCGAATATGGTTAATTCGTATTGGTCTCTGAAGCTTCTATAATCAAAATTCGCGGATCCGAAAGAGAATGTTTCATCATCTACTAAGGTTAATTTTGAATGTGTGAATCCTGGTCTGTATAAATGTATTTTTATTCCTCTTTCATGTAATTTTCCAAACATTGATTGTGCAAAAACATCTACTATTTTCACGTCTGATTTTTTTGGTAGTATTAGTTTTATCTTCACGCCTTTTTTTGCTGTTTGTATTAGTGCTATTAATGTTTTTAAGTCTGGTACGAAATAAGGTGTTTCTATTATTACTTCTTTTTTTGCTTTTCTTATTAAGTGTAAGTGTTTATTTCTTATTTTTTGAAATCTTAATGATGGTGCGTCTCTGATTATTTCTAATGACTGAAACCTTATAGGTTTTATGTGTTTTTTTACGCTGTGAAAAAAGAAATCATGTAATTTCATGTTGTCTAGGAAGGCTTTTTTTAGTTTTTGTGCGAATCCTTCATCTCTTATTCGCACTATGAATTCTCTCCATTTTTTACAATGGTCATTTATGTTGGCTGATCCTGTATAGCTTATTTCGTTATCTATTAAAGCTATTTTTCTATGGTCTCTTTTATTATTGTATGAGATTAGATTAGTTGTTATTTTGAATACTCTGAAATATCTTATCTCTGCACCTAATTGTTCTAATTCTTTAAAATAATCTTTTGGCACCATTAAGCCCCAGTGATCTATTAATATTTTTATGTCTACTTTTCTTTTTGCTTTTTCTATTAATGCTTGTTTTAGTTCGTACGCGATTTTTCCTCCGAATTTATGAGTTTCTATGTATATTGTTTTTTTTGCTTTTTTTATATCTTTTAGCAAGTCTTTATAGAATTCTTCAGGTGTTTCGTAGTACTTAGTGTTTTTCTTGTTTAAATGATTCATGTTTGTTTCTCTTGTTGTTGGTGTTGTTTGGTTGAGTTAGAAAACTATTTAAATATTTATATTCGCTTATGATTTAATGGTGTTAGAATCAATTCTGGATCCTATTAGGGCTGAGAAGAAACCTTACTTGATGGCTGTTCTTGGTTTTGTTTTGACTCTTCTTGCTACTCTTATTGGTTATCGTTTCTTTGTTAGTCACGCATCGATCATAGTTGTGGCTTTTATTGCTGTCGGGGCCACGCCTTTAATGTATAGGATTATTAAGTATGAGGAGCAAAAGGATTTGCAGGATTTGCCTGAGCGTATCTTGTTAGAGGAGCATTGGAAGGCTTTGAAGGCTTTTATGTACTTATTTGCAGGTATTGCTTTGGCTACTACTTTTCTTTATATTTTTTTACCTCTTGGTGCTGAAATAGAATTGTTTAAGGCTCAACACGATACGTTCTCAGATATTTCAGGTGTTACTGGTAAGGTTGCTACGTCTAATGTTTCTGCTAATTCTTTAAAGTCTTTTTCCACGATTTTTTTTAATAATTTGACTGTTTTATTGATAGCAGTAGTTTTTTCTTTTATTTATGGTGCCGGCGCGATTTTTGTGTTGACTTGGAACGCCACAGTTATAGGTGTTGCTATGGGGTATTTTATCAGACACAATTTATCTATTTATGCTGAACACTTAGGTCTTACTAAGGTCGCGAATTATTTAGGGGTTATAACTATTGGTTTAACTCAGTATTTAATTCATGGCTTCTTTGAAATTCTTGGTTTCTTTGTTGGTGCTTTAGCAGGAGGTATTATTTCTGTTGCGGTTATTCGTCGTGATTTTGCTACTGCTAAATTTGAGCACATAATTCTTGATGCTGCTGATTTGTTATTAATAGCGGTAGGTCTTATTTTCTTTGCAGCTATATTAGAAGTTTGGGTTACACCTCTTGTTTTTTAAAAGAATTAAAAAAAAAATTTAAAAAAGTCTTATTTATTTTTTCTTAGTTTTTTTTGCAGTTTTTTTCTTTTTAGGTTTTGTTTCCGCTTCTTCTTGGTATGCTTTCTTAGCTTGACCCATTGATCTGGCCCAATCTATTACTTTTTTTCCACCGAACAAGAATACGGCTGCTGCAACGATTATTATTATTTCTGTTGTTCCAATCATTTTTTTATCCCCTCCCAGTATTTAGGATTGTTATTCTTATTTATGCGTGCTACTTTTTAAATCTTTTCAATTTTTTTAGGATTTTTATTTGTTTTTAAGCTCACAGTACTTTTATTTTTCCTTTTATTTCGAAGATTTCTCCTTCTTTGATTAGTTCTTCAATTTTTTGTTCCGCATCAGTTATTTTTAGATTTTTTAGCAAGTCTTGGTATGATGCTCCTTCTCCTTTATCTAGTTCTTTTATTTTATTTATTATTTTTTCGTGATAATTTTCTATTTTTTCTGGTAGTATTTGTTTGATTGTTTCTTTTTGAGGTTCTTCTTCTTGTTCTACACAACAATATTTGAGTAGTTCTAGTTCTTTTTTTCTGTGTTCTACCCATTTATGGTTTTTTAATTCTTTTATTATTTCTGGCACGACGAATCGTTTATCGTTGTGTTCTCTTGGTTTTCCTATTAGCAGTATTAATTTTCCTATTGTTGGTATTGTGTTTTTTTGACTTTCTTCAAAAATCATGAGTTGTAGTTGTCCGGTTCCATCATCTATTGTTACCATGTTTCCTTCTTTTGACACTATTATTCCTAGAATGTTTATTCTTGATGCTTTTATTCCATTCAAGTCTACGTAATTAGGTATAAGGCCTTGTTGTTGTACATATTTTGCTTTTAGTAATTGTTTTATGGAGCATTTATATGCGGTTTGCCTTCTTATTTCTGCCATGGTTTATTGGGAGTGATTCTTTATTTAAATAGATTTTAGTTTAGAACTTTTTTTTAGCTAACAATTTTTAAATTGTTGTTTTTATTACTTTTATCTACTACTTCGTTGTTTTTATTAAGGTAATAAAATCCACTTTCTAATTTTCCTTTGTCGTATATGATATCTCCGTGACTGCTTAACAAATTATTGTAATGTGTTTTGCAAGGTTCTCTTCCTAGTAAGGTGTTTACTAATTCTTTTGTGCTGTCTTTGAAGTATTGTTTTAGATTTGGCTCGCCTATTTTTTCTTTTTTTATTGCTACATATCTTTTTACTTCTTCTGATTTTGTTTCTTTTTCTATTTTTGTCCACTTGTTATTGTATAGATCTTTTGCTTGGTTGTATTTTGATATGGCTCCTGTAAATATGTTAAGTCCTACTATGGTGGTTATTCCTCCCACGGCTAGGCTTGTGTATTTTAGTATTGCTTCTAATGTTTCAGGTTCCATAGTATTAATAAGTAACACTCATTTAAATAATTTTCTATTTTTACCATCAAATAGTAGTTAAAAATTACATTTTTAGGTGTTTTTGTCTTTCATCATATGAAAACTTCTCAATAGCATATCTAAACATAGTTCTAGGCATAACCCTAACGTGCATCTTCAAAAAAGTCTTTAATCTCAATTCATCACGTTTTCCAGCTTCACGAAGCATCCAACCAACTGCTTTATGCATTAAATCTTCATCATCGAGAAGAAGTTTCTCACTCAACAAGAAAACATCATCCAAATCATTATTTCTAATAAAAATCATCGTAGAAACAATACTAACACGTCTCGCCCACATATTATTTGATTTTACTAAATCATATAAAATTTTACGATCACTAACATTATTAATTAAGTAATCTCCAAGAATTTTATAACAACTAAGATCTACAAGATCCCAATTATTAACATATTTTAAGTTTTTCAAATAAAAATCAACAATTCTTTTCATTCCCTTAACATCATTATTTTTTTTCGCAAACTTATACTTTTGAATTAACAAAAATAAACCACAAAGTCTAACTTCATGATACTTATCACCTAACAATTCTTGAATATCTTCAAGTATTAAGCCTTTAAACTGCTTCGCAACAAGTCTTGTTTCAGGAACTGTAACGCCAAGAAACAAGTCTCCTTCACCATACTCGCCTTTCCCTGTTTTAAAAAATCTTTGAAGAATTTTTTTCTTTCCATTATTCCTTTTTGCTAACAATTCTTTTTTTACTTTTTTAAAAGACATATTGTTGATTAAGAAAGCTTAATTAAAAAACTTTATTGAATTTATTCTTAGAAAAACACGTCTTGACTGATTGAATCGTTTTCTCATTTTCTATTTTTTATTTTGGTTATCCGCATTCTTTATAAATCGTGTTTTCTTTCTGTTTTGTATTAAGTTAGTTTTGGTGATAAAATGAATCCTTTTGAGAACGCGATGAATCAATTGAACATAGCAACAAAGAAAGCAAATATTTCTGGCTTTGATATTTTAAAATTTCCTAAGAGAATAATTCAAGTTTCTTTTCCTTTGAAAATGGATAATGGTTTGATTAAAGTTGTTGAAGCTTATCGTGTTCAGTATAATAATGCGTTAGGTCCTTTTAAAGGCGGAATAAGGTTTCATCCTCATGTTGATTTGGATGAAGTTAAAGCTCTTAGTTTCTGGATGGCTATTAAGAATGCTGTTGTTGGTGTTCCTTATGGTGGTGGTAAAGGAGGCGTCACCATTAATCCTAAAGAATTATCTAAGCGAGAATTAGAAGAAGTTAGTCGTGGTTTCGTTAAGGCTATGCATGAATTCATTGGTCCTGACAAGGACGTTCCTGCGCCTGATGTTTATACATCTCCTGAAGTTATGGCTTGGATGCTTGATGAATATGAATCTATCAAAGGTTATAAAGCTCCTGGTGTGATTACAGGTAAGCCTTTAGAGCTTGGAGGTAGTAAGGCTCGTAATTATTCTACGGCTATGGGTGGTGTTTACGTTCTTGAGGAGGCAGTTAAGCTTTTTAATATTGGTAAAACAGTAGTTATTCAGGGCTTTGGCAATGCTGGTTCTCATGTTGCTCGTTTATTGTTTGATCGCGGCTACAAAATAATTGGTGTAAGCGATTCTAAGTCTGCTCTTTATTTTGAGGAGGGTTTTGATGTTCCTAGTTTAATTAGTCATAAATCAAGTACTGGTTCTTTGAAGGGATTCAAACAAGGTAAGGAATTGTCTAATGCTGATTTATTAGAGTTGGAAACTGAAATTTTAATTCCTTCTGCTTTAGAAAATCAAATAACTAAAGATAACGCGTCTAGAATAAAAGCTAAATTAGTTGCTGAACTCGCTAATGGTCCTACTACTGGTGATGCTGATTTGGTTCTTGATAAAAATAAAGTTATTGTTATTCCTGATGTTTTATTTAATGCGGGAGGGGTGGCTGTTAGTTATTTTGAGTGGGTTCAGAATCTTTCTGGTTTTTATTGGTCTGAAGAAGAAGTTCTTGAAAAATTAGAAAAAAAGATGAAGCAAGCATTTAAAGAATTAGTTGATGAATCTAAGAATAATAATTTATCTTTAAGAGAAGCTGCTTTTGCTTTAGCGGTTAGAAGAATTCTTAAGGCTGAAGAACTTAGAGGTCATAAATAATTTTTAGTTAGGAATCATTTTTTTTAATGATTCGTAAGCTTTGAATACTGCTTCGTTAGAATTATATTCTCGACCCATTATTTTGTGTGCTATTTTTTCTCTTAGTTCAAAATATGTTTTTGATGCAGGATTCATTCTTGGTAATTTTATTTTTTTTGCATCTTTTCCCAGGCTTTGCAAATATAACTCTGCGTGTGCTTCGTATATTTCTGGTTTTGAATTTAATCTTGATAGTTGTAATGCGAATAATCCATTTATTAAGCAATCTATTTCTGTAGTGGTTTTGTTTTGTTTTAGTTTAAATGATGAATCTAGTGCTAGCACTTGTCCTGTTTTTGTCGATTTTATGAAATTACTTGGGTGAGGATCTGTGTGTAGTATGTTTGGATTATTTTGTTCTAGCGCTATCATTCTTATTTTTTGATATAGATTTATCATTTCTTGTAGTGTTTCAGGTTTGTATTCTTTTCCTATGAGTTCATGAAAAGTTTTTGATGGTACATAGTCTGATATTAGTTCTGTGTTGGTTATGCTTATTATTACAGGGGTGGGTATGTTATTTGTTATCCACAGTTTATTGGTTAAATACTCTTTTTCTAATATTTCTCTTGTTGTTTCTTCTGTTTCTTTGTATTGTTCTTTTATTAAATTTTTAGGATTGGCTATTAGTAAGTGTTGTAAGAATTTTTTCTCTATTATTGTTAATTTTTCTTTTATTATTCTCGCAGTTTTTCTTATTTCTTTTTGTTTTAGCAAATAATTTTTTACAAATACAATTTCTCCGTTCAGATTTTTAATTATGAAAGGATCTTTTTCTGAGTTAAGGCTTATTTGCGTGGTTATTTCCATTTTTTTTATTACGGAGAGAAAAACCAATATATAAAATCATCTATTTTAACTACTAAATAATGATTATTTTGTTTGTTTTGTTTTGTTTTCAAAAAACAAGTTTTTAGTATTCAAACCATACAACTTAAGAATCTGAGTTGAAGAATTATTAGAAGTTTTTTCAATAGGATGATTCAACAATTTTAAAACATTTAAAATTTCATCACTCGTTCCTTCCACTTCCAAATATGGTTTTGCTCCAGGATACTCATCTATTTCAACCTTAACATTTTCTTTTGTATAAGTACTTCTCTTTTTCTCTCTAGCAGACATACACTTATAACCAAGAGAAAACAAAATATCTTCAGCTTTATCAAAAGAATCCACTATAACTTCTTTTTCCTCTCTCATTTTCAAAAAAGAATGATTCTCACTCTTATCTTTAAAAGTTAATTCAACTTTATCATATGCTTTTCTAAGCCTTAATAATTGTTTATTCTTTTTCAAATACTTATCCTCTGAATCAAATGTTTTTTCAAGAATTAAGCCTTCCCACAATTTTTTAAATCCTAATTTAACCAATTTTTTCTTTTCTTCTTCAGGATTTATTTCCAAAACTTTTATTTCAACTTCTTTCATAATTAAAGAAATGAGTCTTGTTATAAAAGTTTTATTATGATATGAAAAGAATTATAAACTCTTAATGATAATCTTTGTTTTATGTTCGTAGACTTAGTTAATTCAGAAGATGTTTTAAAAGCTGTACAAGCTAAAGGACCCGCAATACCTATGGATATTCGTAAATTCTTAGGCAAAGGAGATAGTATAACGATAGGTGCTGCACTTTCATCTTTATCCTCTAAAGGATTAGTTAAATGCACTAACGTAAAAATGGGTGGAAGTCCTTTTTATTATGTTAGAGGTCAAGAAAACAAATTGGAATCTCTAAGCAATTACTTGAATGAAAAAGACAAAAGAACTTTTGAAGAAATAAGAAGCTCCAAAGTGTTAAAAGATTCTGTTCAAGAACCTTTAATAAGAGTTTCTTTAAGAAACATTCCTGATTTTGCTAAGAAAATAGAATTAACTAATAATGATGAAAAAGTTCTTTTTTGGCGTTGGTACATGATTAGTGAAGAAGAAGCTATCTCTATTATTAAAGGAGGTTCTCAAAGACAACAAGTTGTTGAGCCTAGTCAAGAAGTGATTGTTTCTGGCTCTGTTTATGAAGAAAGATTTATTAGTGAAGAACCTCAGGCAAATGAAGTAATCGAAGTACAAGAAAAAGAAGTTGAACAAGTAACGACGCGTATTGAAGAAAAAATACCTGAATCCAAAGAAGTTAGCTCTGAACCTGTTAAAGTCGTTCCTAAAAAAGAATCTGAAACACAAAGAACTGTTTCTGAGGACGTTGAGGATTTTGATGATTCTTTCTTTAAAAAGATTAAGAAATTCTTTGAGGATAATAATATTTATTTAAAGAATGCTAATTTAATAAGAAAAGGATCTGAGTATGATTTAATCATTTCTATGAAGACACCTTTTGGTGAAACTGATTATTTTTGTAAAGCCAAATCTAAGAAGAAATGTAATGAAGGGGATTTAAGTTCTGCTTATCTTCAAGGTCAAAACAAGAGATTGCCAACAGTGTTTTTGACGACTGGGGAAATAACTAAGAAAGCTAAACAAAAAGCTCACGATGAATATAAAGGCTTATTGATAAAAGAATTATGATTCGGAGATTTTTCGAATAATTCTTGAAAAAATTTATAAATGATTCTTGTTCCTTTGCTAGTCATGGTAACAAAAACACTTTCTAACTAAAACTTTACTTGTTGGAAAACTATTCTTTTTTTTGTTTCCGGTTTTCAAAATTTTTTTATACTCACACAGTCATAAGAGTTGATATTCATGGCTTTAAAAAGAAAAAGAAATAATAAATCAAAAGAGAAACCAATTGATTTCAAATTCAATCTGGCTTTGTACTGGGACTTCATAAAGAAGTACAAAATGATAATATTAGTTATATTGTTGTTAATATTCTTTTTTCAAGTATTTCACGTAACTGAGCGGTACTTATTTAAGTTATTAATGGATAAAGGCGCTGAGTACTTATCTAACGTGTTACCTAGAGAAGAATTCGTAACTGCTTTAATAATAATAGCAGTCGTATTTTTATCTTTACTAATTATTCAAGTAATTTTTAGGTGGATATGGCTTAGTTTAATTAACAAGTTTGAGTCCTCGGCTATGCTGGATTTAAAGAAAAGAATGTTTGATCACGTAATTCATTTAGATCACGAATTTCATGTTTCTAACAAAACTGGCTCGATGATTTCAAAGCTTATCAGAGGATCTGGCGCGGTAGAGCGTTTATCAGACGTGTTTTTGTTTAACTTCGCACCTTTGTTATTTCAAGTAATAGTAGTTAGTGGTAGCATATTTTTGTTTGATTCATTATCTGCTTTAGTAGTGCTTGTAACTATAGGGTTATTCATAGGTTATAGTTTTTACATTAATAGAATGCAACAATCAGCGAATATGCGTGCTAATGATGCTGAAGATGAAGAAAAAGCAGTTATTAGTGATTACTTAATGAATATTGAAAGCATTAAGTATTTTGGCAAAGAGCAATTTGTTAAGAGAAACTACATGAAGTATGGTTTAGCTACTAAGCGAGCTATGCTTACGCATTGGAATTATTTTCGTGCTTTAAGCGCAGGTCACACATTCATATTAGGTCTGGGCGTGTTTTTCCTTATGTATTTTCCAATACAAAAATTGTTAGCTCATGAAATGACTGTTGGCACGCTCATATTTATTTACACGTCTTTTGGAGTAATGATGGGTCATTTATTTGGATTTGATCATGGTCTTCGTGGTTTTTATAGATCCATGGCTGACTTTGAGTCTTTGTTCAAATATTACAAAGCTAAAAAAACTGTTTTGGATAAACATGAGGCTAAGTGTTTAAAAATAACTAAAGGAAGTATTAAGTTTGAGAATGTGTTTTTTCGTTACAAGAAAAAATATGTTTTAAAAGACTTTAATTTAGAGATTAAACCTATGACTCGTGTTGCTTTAGTTGGTCCTTCAGGGTCTGGTAAAAGCACTCTCGTTAAAGCTCTGTATCGTTTGTACGATGTTAGTAAGGGAAGAATATTGATTGATGATAAAGATATTAATGATGTTAAACAAGAATCTTTAAGGTCTGAATTATCTATTGTTCCTCAAGAAGCGGTGTTATTTGATGATTCATTGTACAACAACATATCTTTTAGTAGAATGAATGCTTCAAGAAAAGAGGTTATGAGGGCTATGAAGTTTGCTCAGCTTGATAAAGTGGTTGCTAATTTTCCTGAAAAAGAAAATACTATTGTTGGTGAACGCGGCGTTAAGCTTTCAGGTGGTGAAAAACAACGTGTTAGTATGGCGAGAGCTATTCTCGCAAACAAGAAAATTCTTGTTTTAGATGAAGCAACGAGCGCGTTGGATTCGAACACAGAATTCGAGATTCAGAAAGATTTGGAGAAGCTTTTGAGAGGTAGAACATCTATTGTGATTGCTCATCGTTTATCTACGATTATGAAGGCTGATGTAATCATAGTTATGGATAAAGGAAGCATTGTTCAAAAAGGTACGCATCAAGAATTAATAGAACAGGAAGGCTTGTACAAAAAATTATGGAGTTTACAAAAAGGTGGTTACATCAAATAATTTTTTTTATTTTTTTTTATTTAATATAATTCTTAATAGTGCAAAAACAAGGAATGCTAATCCGAACCACACGTGTAAGTGTGTGAATAAAGGATATTTCACAGGCACGTCTTTAACGTAACTTACAAACAAAGGAATAGTTGTAATGATTGTTATTCCTAAAGAAATAATAGTAGCCAATTTCAGTTTTTTTTCTAATTTCTTATTCATTTAATCACCTTTTTATAAATTAAACTCTTCTATGAATCCTTTAATGTGTTTATATTTTTCTAAATAATCAAACCCATTATTTGTTAGTGTTAAGTATTTTTTCTTTTTTTTATCAACAATTTCTTTAACTAAATTTTTATCTTTTAATTCTTTTAAGTAATCGTTAAAACTTCGTGTTGAAAGATTGGAATATCTAAGTAGAGGTGTTGGCTTTATAGAGTTTTGATTATTTCTTATGATTTTTAGTATGTCATAGATTATTTCTAATCGATCTCTTTTTCTTTCTACTTTGTCCATTTTAATATCCTGTAAATAAAATATACTAATAACAAAATCGAGGCTATTTGTAGTATTAATTTCGCTTCAAATCCTAATAATCTGCGTGTATGAAAAATGATTAAATTAAAAATCCAGAACAACGAAATAAGAGGGTAAACAAATCTTATTCTTTTCTTTGTATTAATTAATAAAAGCGTAGTCATTAAACTTAATTGTATCAACAAAAAATAAATCAAAGGATAACGAAGATAAAAAATACTTATAGTTATTAACGCAAGAACATTAACAAGTATAACAAAAGTTGTATGATTTATTTTTTTCCAAACAGAACTATAAATAAGATATCCTATGGCTAAAGTGCTAAAATAAGTTACTAATATTAAGGATGCGAATGAAAGAAAACGTCCAGGAACGTGTAAATTTGTATTAAAAATTATTAATCTCATAACATAAAATAAAAATCTAGAAATATATGCAAACGCGAAAAACAAAAATGCGACTCTAAAATATTTAATTCCGTTATGTTTAGTTAAATCGAATAAATGTTTTGTTTTGTAAAATATGAATAAAAACAAAGCTGTAACAATGATTGCGTATATGAGTTCTGAGCCGAATCTTAAAGGGTTAAAAAAGTGAAATGCTTGAACAGGAGGCATAGGGGGTAAGTATTGAAGTGTAACATTAACAGGATCCATAAATCATCACTCTTTTTATGACTATTTAAATATTTATAAAAAAAGTGGACTTTGAGTACATTATTCGTGTCTTAATGCATCTACTGGTTTTAATCTTGATGCTTTATATGCGGGTATTATTCCTGAGATTATTCCTACTATTGTTGAAACAATTAAAGCAATAATTATTGCTTCTGTCGATATAATGATTTCTCCACTCATGAATCTTATTTCACTTGTTAGTGCGGGCAAAAGGTTAGAGAGAATCATTCCGAAAAATACGCCTAGTATTCCTCCGATTAATCCTATTATCGCGGAATTAAGAACGAATATTAATAAGATATCTTTGTTTTTTGCGCCTATTGCTTTCATTATTCCTATTTCTTTAGTTTTTTCTAAAACAGATGTATACATAGTATTTGCGATTCCTACAGCTCCAACTATTAAAGATACTGCGGCTATTGCTAATAAAAAAGTTTGTATGGCTTGCATCATTTCATTTCTTGTTTCCTGTGTTTGTATGTTTGAAACAATGTTAAAATCTTTGTTGTTTTCTGTGACCATTCTTGAAATCATTAATTTTTCTTCTGCTTCTTTTGTTGTTTCATTTATTTTGTTTACATCCTTAACCTTCATGATTATCGTGTCGTATTCTCCTCTTGTTTTATCATCTAAAACTTCGTAGCTCATCTGTAAAGGCATGTAAATATTAGTTGTTGTATCATCAAGTATGCCTACGATTCTAAAAGAACGACCAGAAATTGTTAACATGTTGTTTATTCTTAGAGGTTCATCAAAATAAGTATTTGCTAATTTTCCCCCTATGACTATTACGTTGCTATCCGCGGAATCTAGTAATCTTCCTTCTTTTACTTTTAAATTAGTTATTCTGTTCCAAGTTGTTTGATCCACGCCTGTGAGTGTGACGCTACCTGTTTTTCCTAAATGCTCTATTCTAACACTTCCTCTAATATTTGTGTCTATAAGTTCTATTCCTAGAACTGTTCTAAGTGCTTGAACATCTTTATTATCAAGTACGGGGCTATCTGAAGTATTAGTTGTTGTAACAGCAGTTCGTCCTCCGCCTCCACCACCTGTATTCCCTGTATTAGTTCCTGTTGTTGGTTGTCTAATCATTATGTTTCCTATTGCTCTTTGTGTTCCTGCAGTTAATGTAAGAATATCTGCGCCTAAATCATCTAGTTGTCTAGTTACTGTTTGTTCCATTCCACTACCTAATGACATTATGGCTACTACCGCGCCTACACCTATTACTATTCCTAGAATGGTTAACCAACTTCTTATCTTACTATGAATAACCATTTCGAAAGCATTTTTCAAACATTTTTTTAACTTCATCTTTAACCTTATTATATTTTGAAATAATTTTTCAAAGTTAATTTATCGTTTATTCTTTTCTTTTTTTTATAATCATAGTAAAAGAATAAACACGCTAGTAAAAATCCTATTAGTAAATACCAAGCATATTTGCTAAAAAAACTTTGATTTCCTTGCGAAGTCCTAGTAGTTGTATTAGTCGTCGTTCTAGTCGTAGGTATTGTTTGAGTAGAACTCATAACTATTGATTGTTCAACGCTTTCTCTTGAACCTTTAGTATCTGTGTATTCTATTAACAGTTTTAAAGTGTTGCTTTGACTTCTTGTTTCAACAATTCCTTCAGGAGAATTAATTATTTGATTGTTTCCTCCTTTGCTTCCTGGTTGTCTATTTGTTATTATTTCTTCTTCTTTACTGAACGTTTCTTCAGCAGTTTTTGTTTCACTAGTTATTGACGCTTGTTGAATATTGAAGTTAGCCACAGTGTAATCTCCTGGATTAAGATTACCTATGATTCTAGAAGTTGGTCCTGTTACAATCCAACCTTGTTGTTGTGGAATTGTTACAGATACTGAACGAGCAGGATTACTTCCTATATTTGCTACAGTAAAAACTACTTGAGTCGTTGTTACTTCATTTAAAGAAACATAAAAATCAGTTTCGCCTCCAACGTATATGCCTGCGAAGGTATTCAGTTCTCTCTCGCCTAGAAGCAAATCAGAGAATTTAAGATTTAAACTTAACTCGTATAATCCTGCAACGGCTCCACTATCTGCCATCACGTCATAACTCAAATCTATACTTTCTCCTATACCTATAGTTCTTATGTTTCTTGTATTATCTCCACCTATGGGTAAAATGATTTTATCATCATTAATCCAACTAAAAACAACATCGTTAATAGGTGCATTTCCTAAATTATTTATTGTAAAAGTTAAAGTTTCTTGTCTTCCTGGAACTAAATGTGTTTTATCTATGTAAATAATTTCCGCGACTTCCTTACTAGAAACATCTATTTTTACAGCTGTTTGATGAATCACATTAGAATATTCTTCGTGTATCAAAAATTTTAAATCATATGTTTTTGCAGGCGCATTTTTATCAACCAGTAAATCAAACTTTATGATTTTCATATCATTACTAGAGCCTTGATATCCTTTTATTATACCTACTTCTTTAACAGAATCACCTATAATTGAAAAAGGATAACTATCAAGAAATTCTAAAATCACAGGGTTAGAATCTTTTGCACCAAGATTTTGCACGCCTAGTCTAACTTCTACTATTTCTCCGTTTCTAGCAGGGTCGGGATCGTGATTAATCAAACTAACTCTGATTAAAGTTGAGTCACTTGCTAAAACATTGTTTGGTACAATTAAAAAAGTTAAAATAAAAATAAAAAATATTGTGTTGATTTTTTTTAATTCATTCATTTTTTTTTACCTCGCATAATTTTTATTAATAATTTGACCGTCTTTTAATTCTATTACGGTATTCGCATATTTTGCTAATTCTAAGTCGTGTGTTATTAGAATAATTGTTTTATTTTCTTCTCGCCATAGTTTACTTAGTAATTGTATAAGTTCTTTTCCTGTTTTACTATCAAGTGCGCCTGTTGGTTCGTCTGCTAGAATAATTTCAGGGTTAGTAACTAGGCTTCTAGCAACAGATACTCTTTGTTGTTGTCCGCCTGAGAGTTGTGTTGGTTTATGATGCATTTTATCACCTAAGCCTAATTCGTTTAGTATTTTTTTGGCTTGCGCGTCTGCTAGTTTTTCATCCCATTCAAGAAACTCTAATGGTAGGACCACGTTTTCAAAAGCAGTCATAGATGGAACTAAGTTGTATTGTTGAAAAATAAAACCTATAACTTTTCCTCTAAGCTCTGCAAGATTTGACTCTGATAGTTCATTAATATTTTTGTCTTTAAGAAAAATACTGCCTTTGCTAGGCGTATCTAAGCAACCTATGAGGTTCATCATTGTTGATTTTCCACTTCCGGATGCGCCTATTATTGCTACGAAATCACCTTTTTTTATTTCTACACTAACATCTCTAAGAGCTACGACTTCGAATTCGCCCATCTTATAGATTTTACTGACATTTTCTAATTTAATCAAAGATTCAGTTTTATTTTTTACTTTAACCACGATATCTAAAAATGAATATTTTATTTATAAAAAAAGTGGACTAGAGGTGTATATTTTTAATTCTTCTTGTTTAAATAGTGTTGTGTTTTTATGAGTGTTGAAAACATTTGGAGGTAAATAATATGAAAAGTAAAAAAACTGGTTTGTTTTTTTCCTTGATGGTTGTTGCTGTTTTGTCTTTGGCGATAATGGTGACTGCGCATAAAGGAAATTTCGAAGAAAGAGGCTTCGAATATAGTGAAGAAAGGTGTGATGAAATGATGGGTGCTTTTAATGAGCTTGATTATGAAGCGTGGAAAGAACTTATGACTATGAATGGGAGAAGTTCTCGTGTTTTATCTGTTGTTAACGAAGACAATTTTCATTTGTTTGTTGAAGCTCATGAAGCTAAGAAATCTGGTGATTATGAGTTAGCTAAACAAATTAGAGAAGAACTTGGCTTATTTGATGGTGAAAAATCTATGAATGGGGCTGGTTTCGGTAAATCTAATGGTTTTGGCGAAATGAAGGGTCAGGGTCGTGGTGTTCACGGCGTTCAGCAGTTTAAGAACAAAAAATAATTTTTTTTCTTTTTTTTTTCTCCGAAAACTTCTTAAACCCTTTTCTTTTTCTTTTTTTTTGTTAAAATGGCAAAAGATGAAGATGTTGATTTGAGTGATGATAAACAGTTTTTGTTAGAGCTTGATAGGCTTAATTGTATTGGTTGTGGTGCTTGCGTCGCTGTTTCTCCTGATTTCTTTGAGTTGGGTGATGATGGTAAAGTGAACATCCTTGAGGGTTCTGAAAGGCAGGATGCTTGGTATGAGAAGAAGATTTCTAAGCAAGACTTTAAGGTTAATGTTGAGGCCGCTGAGTCTTGTCCTGTGTCTGTTATTCATATTAAGTCTTTGAAGGATGATAAGAAGATAATATGAATTAATGGTGACCATTAGCACAAGTTTTTTAAAACTTCTTTAATTACTATTATTCATGAATGTTAAGAGCGTAGAAGAAAAAATATTGAAATCTTTAAAAAACAATAAAGAATTGAACATTTTAGAGATATCTTCTTCTTTGAAAATGGACAGGCACACAGTTGCTAAATACTTAGAAATTCTTAGAACTAGGGGCTTAGTTAATTTTTCTACTAAGGGAAAATCAAAGATTTGGTCTTTATCAGATAATCCTTTTAAAGAATTATTAGGGGTTAATGACTTTATTTCAAGTCAGGTTTTACGTGTTCTTAGTAATTTAGATTATGATGTTAGTATTCAATCAAGGAACTATGATGTTATTTGGCATAATTCTAAGAGCTTAGAAGGTAAATGTTACGAGGTTTTTCAAGCTAAAAAAGTTCCTTGTAAGAATTGTCCGTCTAAAAAAGTTTTTAGTACTGGTCAAGCTCATAAAGAAGTAGTTGTTCGTAACGGTGAAAAAAAATTAATGATTTCTGAACCTATAAAGAATGATCGTGGTGAAGTTATAGCTGTGGTTGAATTAGTTAAAAATTTTGGGGGTGACGCGTCTTGATTAAAGAAGGTGAATCCCGAGAGTTATATGATAAACCTGATATTCATAAGCATAAATTCACAACGGGTGTAGGGATTTCAGAAGAAGTAGTTAGACAGATTTCTTCTTACAAGAATGAGCCTGATTGGATGCTTCAGAAAAGGCTTGATTCTTTTAAATTATTTGAGGATATGCCTTCTCCTAATTGGGGTCCGAGTCTTGAAAAATTAGATTTGAATAAGATTTGTTATTTTGCTGTTCCTGATGCTGAACATAATTCTGATTCTTGGGATAAAGTTCCTGATGAAATAAAGAAGACATTTGATAGATTAGGTATTCCTGATTCTGAGCGTAAAGCTCTTGCGGGCGCGGGTGCTCAGTATGATAGTCAAGTTGTTTATCATAATCTTAAAGAGGATCTTAGAAAAAAAGGTGTTATTTTTGAGGATATGGATGTTGCTGTAAAAAAATATCCTGACTTAGTCAAGAAATATTTTATGAATCGTTGTGTAAGTCCTTCTTTGCATAAGTTCGCTGCGCTTCATGGCGCGGTTTGGTCAGGTGGTACTTTCATTTATGTTCCTAAAAATGTTAAATTGGATTTACCTTTGCAAGCTTATTTTCGTATGAATTTTGAGGGTGCGGGTCAATTTGAGCATACTTTGATAGTGATTGATGAGGGCGCGGAAGCTCATTACATTGAGGGTTGTTCTGCTCCTTTGTATAATAGTAGTTCTATTCATGTTGGTTGCGTAGAAGTATTTGTTGAAAAGAATGCTAGGATGCGTTATTCTTCTGTTGAGAATTGGTCTAAAAATACTTATAACTTAAATACGAAGAGAGCTTTAGCAGAGGAAAACAGTTTAATGGAATGGGTTTCTGGTAATCTTGGTTCTGGGGTTACTATGCTTTACCCTGCTACTCTTCTTTTGGGTAAAAATAGTAAGGCGAATCATGTGTCTATTGCTTATGCGGGTAAAGGTCAGAATCAGGATACTGGTGCTAAAGTGTATCATTTAGCGCCTAATACTAAGAGCACGGTTAAAGCTAAAAGTTTAAGCAAGGATGGAGGTATAACTAGTTATCGTGGTTTAATAAAGATTCCTAAAGGTTCAATTAATTCAACTTGTTCTGTGACTTGTGACGCGTTAATGTTTGATAACAAAAGTGAAAGTAATACTTATCCTGTTATGTTGATTGATGAAGAAGAATCTGATACTGTTCACGAAGCGAGAATTGGTAGGATAAGCGAAGAACAATTATTTTATTTAATGAGTAGAGGCTTGGAAGAAGAAGAGGCTCTTCAAATAATCGTTGCTGGTTTCATTGAGCCTTTGTTAAAAGAATTGCCTTTGGAGTACGCTGTTGAAATGAATAGATTAATAGAAATGGAATTTGAAAATAGTTTAGGTTAAAAAAATGAATGAGTTAAAATCAAAGAACTTCGTAATGCTTAAAGATATTCGTGATTTAAGCCCTGACGTAGATGTTAGTAGTGATTTTTCTAAGGGTGTTATTAGTTCTTCTTTGACTACTAAGACATTCAATGAATTAAATGTTTTGAAGATTTTAGAGTTGAAAGATTCTTCTCATTTAACATTGAATGTTAAAAAAAATACTAATTTTGAATTAGCTATATTAATGGCTTCTGATGATAAATCATTAGTTGTTGAAGCTTTTTTAGAAGAGAATTCTTTTGCAAGAATTATTTGTTTTTCTAATAAGAAATCTTTGGTTAAGCATAATTCTGTTTGTGAGAAAAATTCTAGGTTTGAAGCAGTTAATTTTTCTACTAATGAATTAGTGGCTGATTCTGTTTCTCGTTTGAAAGACGACGCGTCTTGTTTAATTATTAACAGTTATTTGAATAAAGGTGTCGATTCTAATATTAAGGATAAGGTTATTCATGTTGGTGAGAATAATTCTTCTTTAATAAGTTCTAGGTCTTATTTATTAAATTCTAAGAGTGATTCTCGTGGCTTAATCAGGATTGAGCCTTCTGCTTTTAATGCTCAAGGTTTTCAAGAGTCTAATTCTTTGATTGAGGGTGATTCAAGATTTATTTCTGTTCCCGACTTAGAAATTCTTAATAACGAGGTTAAATGTAGTCATGGTTCTACTATTTCTAGGATTAAAGATGAGGATTTGTTTTATTTTGAGTCAAGAGGGATATCTAAAGATGAAGCTAGAAAAATGCTAATTAGCGGTCACGTTTTAGGTGTTCTTCCTTCTTCTCAGATTAAAGATTTTGCGAATGATTTATTAATTGATTTTTTAAGAGGGGTTAGTTCATGAAAAAAGATTTTCCGTTGTTAAAAAATATTGCTTATTTAGATAACGCAGCCACCACTCAGAAACCTATTTGTGTAATTAATAAAGTAATTAGTTTTTATGAAAATAGTAATGCTAATCCTCATCGCGGAATTTATGATTTGGCTGTTAAAGCAACTGATGAATTAGAGAATTCTAGGAATATCATATCTGATTTTATTGGTGCTTCTGTTGATGAAGTTTTCTTTGTTAAAAACGCGACTGATGGTTTTAATTATTTGGCTAATTCTTACAAGATTTTATTAAATAATTTTTCTTCAGATAAAAAAGGTAATATTGTAACAACAATAATGGAGCATCATAGTAATTTTGTTCCTTGGTTAAAATTATGTGAGTTTGTCAATCTTGATTTTAAAGTTGCTAATCACATTGATGTTGAAGAAAAAATTGTTGAGTTAGTTGATGAAAATACTAAGATTGTTTCTTTTACTTTGATGTCTAATGTATCAGGTAAAATTATTGATGCTAAAAAATTAATTAAAAAAATAAGACTTAAGAATGATTCTTGCGTAATAATAATTGATGCTGCTCAAGGAATTGCTCATCAAGAAATTAATGTTAAAGATTTAGATTGTGATTTCTTGGTTTTTTCAGGTCATAAAATTTATGGTCCTTTAGGTGTTGGAGTAGTTTATGGTAAAAAGTATTTGCTTGAATCTTTATTTCCTTCTAGTTTCGGTGGTGGAATGGTTCTTGATTATAAGAATAAAGAATTTTCGTTTCAAGAAATTCCTCACAGGTTCGAATCTGGTTCTTTAGATGTTGCTAGTATTTCTGGTTTGGGAGAAGCAATAAAATATTTTTCTAATATAAAAGATAAGTTCGTTATTGAAAATAAATTAAAAGAATTCGCTTTATCTGAATTAAGAAAAATTGAGGGTTTAAGAATTATAGGTCATGATTCTGATGATTATGGTCCTGTTATTAGTTTCATAATAGAAGGAATTCATACTCATGACTTGGCTACTGTTGCTGATTCGTTTAATGTTTGTATAAGAGCAGGTCATCATTGTGCTAAGCCTTACTTGGACGCTCTTGGTTTCGACGCTGTTTCTAGGGTTAGTTTAGCTTTTTATAATGATGTTGAAGACATCGTGAAATTAATTGACGCTATTAAGAAAGCAAAGGTGATATTCAAATGAGTGATTTGTATCGTCAAATAATACTTGAACATTATAAGAATCCTTTGAATAAAGGTAAGTTGTTAAATCCTACTGTTACTATACTTGATTCTAATCCTTTATGCGGAGATAACATAGAGTTATTTTTGTTAATAAAAAATGATGTGTTAAAAGATATTTCTTTTGAAGGAAAGGGTTGTGCTTTGAGTATTGCTTCAGCATCTATTTTATCTGAGCATGTTAAAAACAAAAATATTAATGAAATAAAAAATATGACTAGGGAAGATGTTTATGCTCTTCTAGGTATTGATGTTTCTCCTGCTAGGAATAAGTGTGTTATGCTTGCTCTTAGCGCGATTAAAAAAAGTATTTTTAATTACGAAAAAATTAAAGGTGATTGAATGGTTAAAGATGAAAATGTTGTTAATCAAGAATTGTTGGTTGTTAAGGACTTATTTGTCTCTATGAGTTCTGATTCTGGTAAAGAAATAATAAAAAATGTTTCTTTTAATGTTAATAAGGGTGAAACAGTTGTTATTATTGGTCCTAATGGTTCTGGTAAAAGCACTATTGCTAAGGCTCTTACTGGTTTTCCTGGTTTAAATATTAAAGGCGACGTTATTTTTAATGATGAGATTCTTTTTGATTTAAGTCCTACTGAGCGTTCTAGGAAAGGTTTGTTTATGTCTTTTCAGAGTCCTGTTGAGATTCAAGGTGTTACTTTGTCTAATTTTTTAAGAACTGCTATTAATGCTAGAAGACCTAAGGATAATAAAATAAATCTTAGGGATTTTGTTTCATTGTTAAATGAAGCTATGGCTTCTTTGAATATTCCTAAGGAATTTGCTCATAGGGATTTAAACCATGGTCTTAGTGGTGGTGAAAAAAAGAAAGCTGAGATGCTTCAATTATTCATGCTTAATCCTGTTTTGGCTATTCTTGACGAGACTGATTCGGGTTTGGATGTTGATGCTTTAAAAGAAGTTTGTTTAGGTATTAATAAGTTAAAAGAGTTAAATCCTGATCTTGGTTTAATAGTGATTACTCATTATAAGAGGATGCTTGATTATTTAAATCCTGATAAAGTATTAGTTCTTGTTAATGGTGAGATAAAGAAGCGAGGCGGTGAGGAACTTGTTCATTTAATTGAAGAAAAAGGTTTTGAGGTGTTTAAATGATTGATTTTTCTAAAATAAAAATAAGAAGACCTAAGGATTTAAGGTTCTCTTCAGCGGGCATTCCTCTTAGTACGCCTGTGAGAAATACTGGTGAAGGTGTAAAGCATGTGCGCAGTCTTGGTCTTGGGGGTATGGAATTAGAATTTGTTCATTCTGTTAATCTTAATCAGGAAGCGGCTTTATCAGTGGGTAAAATCGCTGATGAACACGACGTTGTTTTGTCCGCGCATGGTTCTTATTATATAAATTTGAATGCTTTGGAGCCTCAAAAAGTTGGTGCTAGTAAGTCAAGGATTCTTGAAGCTGCAAAGATTGCTAGGTTGGCTGGTGCGTTTAGTGTTACTTTTCATCCTGCTTTTTATTTGAAGGATTCTAAAGAAATTGTTTATAACAATGTAAGAACTCAGCTTCAAAAAATAGTTCAGGAATTAAAAGACAAGGGTAATGATATAACTATAAGTCCTGAGACTACGGGTAAGGGTACTCAGTTTGGTGATTTAAAAGAGCTTGTTAGTCTTAGTGCTGAAGTTGATCAAGTTAGACCTTGTATTGATTTTGCTCATCTTCATGCTCGTTCTGTTGGTAAGTATAATTCTTTAGAAGAGTTTCGTTCAGTGTTATCTATTGTAGAGGATGGTTTGGGTAGGGAAGCACTTGATAATATGCATATGCACGTTGCGGGTATTGCGTATGGTGATAAGGGTGAGAAGCATCATTTAATACTTGAAGATTCAGATTTAAAATATGATGCTTTATTGAGGGCTTTAAAAGAATTTAAAGTGAAGGGTTCTTTGGTTTGTGAAAGTCCTAACATAGAAGGTGATGCTTTACTTTTGAAAAAAACGTATGAGTCAATAAAATAATGAGGGGAAAAAATGGATACTTTAAGCACGGTTAATAAAAATAAGGATCAAGTAGAGCAACATTTTAGTTGGGATGATATTGTTTTGATTATTAACAAATTTGTTCCTGTATTTAAAGATAAAAAATATGATTTTATTTTTGGTATTCCTAGAGGTGGTTTAATAATTGCTACTTTATTAAGTTATAAGTTGAATGTTCCTTTAGTTCTTGACGAATCTAAGCTTCCTAGTCTTAGCAATGTTTTAGTAGTTGATGATATAGCTGATACAGGTAATACTTTGTCTAAATATGAATCTCTTGGTTTTGATTCTTTCACCATTTTTTATAAGGATAAATCAATTGTTAAGCCTGCTTTTTTTGGTGAAGTAAAACTTGATGAAACTTGGATTGTTTTTCCGTGGGAGGTTGATTAAAATGATTAAAAGAGTCATAATTATTCATGGTTGGGGAGCTACTCCTGAGTCTGATTGGTTTCCTTTTTTGAAAAAAGAATTGTTAAAAAAAGGTTACGAGGTTGAAGTTCCTGAAATGCCTAATACTGATGAGCCTAATATTAGTGAGTGGGTTTCTGAGCTTGATAAGTTAAAGCCTGATGAGTTCACTATTTTAGTAGGTCATTCTGTTGGTTGTAGAACCATTCTTAATTATTTAAAAAATAATAATATCAAAGTAAAAAAAGTGATTTTGGTTGCGCCTTGGTTAAATATTAACTTAGAGGTTCTTGATAATGAAGAAAAAGAAATTGTTAAGCCTTGGATTAATGATTATTTGGTTCTTGATGATTTAAGAAAAAAGTCGAGTTTTGTTGTTGTTCATTCTTTGAATGATCCTTTTTCTTTTAAGGAAGATATTGAAGAATTATTAATTTCTTTGAATGCTGAAGAAGTTAATTTAGGAAATAAAGGTCATATTAACGCGGAGGATGGCAAAATTGATTTGCCTGAGATTTTAAAGTTTTTTTAAATTGCATGGAGGTGTAATAAAATGGAAGAATTGCCTGAATTAGGATATGAGTATGATGCTTTGAAGCCTTATATTGATGAGGAAACGATGAGGATTCATCATTCTAAGCATCATCAAGCATACGTTGATAAGTACAACGCAGCTGTTAAAGGAACTGAATTTGAGGATGTTCCTGTGGATGATGTTTTGAAGGATTTAGACAAATTGCCTGGTGAGATTAAGCAGGCTGTTATTAATAATGGTGGGGGTCATTCTAATCATAAGTTGTTTTGGTCCTTGTTGAAAAAAGATGTTTCTATGCCTGAGGAGCTTAAAGAATTATTGATTGAAAATTTTAGTAGTGTTGAGAATTTTAAGGAATTATTTAAAGAAGCTGCTCTTACTCAGTTTGGTTCTGGTTGGGCTTGGCTCGTTAAGGATGGTGATTTCCTTAAAATTTTAAAAACTCAGAATCAAGACACCCCTTTAAGTCAGGGTTTGAAGCCTTTATTAACTATTGATGTCTGGGAGCACGCATATTATTTAATGTATCAAAACAGGCGTCCTGAATACGTTGAAAACTTTTTTAACGTCGTGAATTGGGAAGAAGTTCTTAGAAGACTCGAAGAATAAATTTTTTTTTTTGTTTTTTTGTTTTTTTTTTCAAAACATTTTTATTGTTTGCTTTTTAATTATTTTTTTTAATTATGATTTTTTTTTTGGATTGGAGGTTGTTAATATGAAATTAAGTGTGAAAAAAGATTTGGATGCGTCCAAGAAATTGTTAGTTCTTGGTTTTTTTAGTGATGATAAAGATTATTATAAAGATTTGAATTCTTTGGTTCATCAAAAAATTGTTAGTGCTTTAAATAATAAGACGTTTAATGAAAAAATTGGTAGTACTATTAGGTTAATGATTAATGATTCTGTTTATGATGAAGTATTGGTTGTTTCTCTTGGTTCTTCTAATGATTTAAGCTCTGAAGTTGTTAGGCGAGCTTTGAGTAGAGGGGTTAATCATTGTAAATCTTTAAGGATTAAGGGTTTTACTACTAACATAGCTGATTTGGTTCGTGTTAAGAATTTAGAAGTTAACAAGATTGGTTTGGCTTGTGGTGAATCAGTTGTTCTTAGCAGTTATGTATTTAACAAGTATTCTTCTAAGGCTAAAGATAATGTTGATTTAGATGAGGTTGTTTTTTCTTGGTCTGATTCTAAGTCTTTAAAGAAGTTCTCCGATTTTTTAAACAAAGGTAGCATGATAGGTGAATCTACTAATTTCGCGAAGAACTTAGTTAATGAGCCTGCTTGTGTTGCTAGTCCTGCTTATATTGAGTCTGAAGCTAAAAAACTCGCGAAAAATTCTTCTTTGTCTTTGAAGGTTTTTCAAAAGAAGGATTTAGAAAAGCTAGGTATGAACTTGATTTTGAATGTTGGTAAAGGTAGTGATTTTGCGCCGAGACTTCTCGTCTTAGAATATAAAGGAGGAAGTAATTCTTCGAGTCACGTATTAGTTGGTAAAGGTATTACTTTTGATTCTGGTGGTTATAATATTAAACCTACAGGTTATATTGAAGATATGAAGCAAGACATGGCTGGTGCAGCTGCAGTTCTTGGAACTTTTAGGGCTTTAACTTTGTTAAAACCTAAGATTTCGGTTTCAGCAATTATTCCTTTGGCTGAGAACATGATTTCTAATAATGCTTACAGACCAGGAGATATTATTAAGTCGCATAATGGTAAATCCGTTGAGATTCTTAACACGGACGCTGAGGGTCGTTTAATATTAGCGGATGCTTTGAGTTATGCTACTAAGAAGTACAAAGGTGCTTGTTTTATTGATATTGCTACTCTTACAGGGGCTGCTGGTTTCGTAACGGGTCATTTAGCTACGCCTATGATTGGTAATAATAATAAGTTATTAGATGATTTGAAAGTTGCTGGTTTAGAGAGCTTTGATCGTGTTTGGGAGCTTCCTTTTTTTGAGGATTATCATGAATGGATGGATTCTGATGTCGCTGATTATTCTAATATTTCTAAGAAGTTTGATAGGTCCGCAGGCGTAATTACTGGTGGTGTGTTTTTATCTAAGTTCGTTGGGGATGAAAAGTGGGTTCATCTTGATATTGGTGGAACTGCTTATTTGAAGGAGCCTATTTTTTATAATCAGAAATACGCGTCAGGTGCTGGTGTTAGACTTTTAACGTATCTTCTTAATAAATTTTAATTTTTTTTATTTTTTTAGAATTTCGTTAATTATTTTTTGTACGTCTTTGTGTGTTTCTGCTATTATTAATTTTTCAGGATACTCTTTTTTTAGTCTTTCCACGAGTTTTTCTTGTTCGTGATGTTCAAATCGTATTAATACGCAGTTTATTCCTTTTTTTAAGAAGTCTTCTATGTTCTTAGGATCATCTTCTATAAAACAAATTACTTCGTGATTTTTGTACTTGTTTATTATTTCTTCGTAAGCTCTTATTTTTTTCTTTTCAAAAAATATTTCTTTAAGACCTACTTCGTTTTTTAAGTTCCATTCTTGAGTCGTAGACGTTATTTCTTTATATAATTCAGGTTCTTTTTTTGCGTGTATTCCTCTAGCAGTTATGCCTATTATTATTAATTCAGGATGTCTTTTTTTTAATTCTTTGTTCATATCTATTATTTCTTGTATTCGTCCAGTTTTGTAATGCGTGCTTTTTCTGAAATCTTCAAATGTAGAAAAAAGCAACGATTCAAGTTCTATGAAGTCATCTTTCTCGTATATGCTGGCATTTCTTTCCAGTATTATTTTTTTTGTTTTCTCTATTTTTTCTTTGTACTTATCATTCAACAACTCAACGTGTTCCTTTATACAATTACCATTTTTTTGTTCCATCAAGAAATAATCTATTAAGTAAGGCATCTTTGTTTCTAAGAATTTATTCATCAATTCTTCAGTTATAAGTCCTTGTTCAAACAAGTACTCAACGTGTTTCTCTTTGAAAGGATAAGAGACATTATCTATGTCTTGAAGTATTATTTTAGCCATTCTTATTCTTTGCTTTCAAGATATTTTTCTACTTGCATAGCTGCCATGCATCCGCTTCCCGCAGCTGTTATTGCTTGTCTGAATCTTATGTCTTGCACGTCTCCTGCTCCGAAAACACCTTTAAGATTAGTATTCATATCCCTATCTGTTTTCAAATATCCTTTTTCATCCAAATCAATTTTATCTTTGAATATATTCGTGTTAGGAATATGACCTAGAGCTAAGAATACACCGTCACATTTTATCTCTGTTATTTCTCCTGTTTGTGTATCTTTTAATTTCGCGCCTGTAACTCCTTGTTCATCTCCTAGTATTTCATGTATTTCTTTATTCCAAATAACATCTGTTTTAGGATTCTTAAAGAAACGATCCTGCATTATTTTGCTAGCTCTGAATTCATCCCTTCTATGTATGACTGTTACTTTATTTGCAAATTTTGTTAAGAAATTTGATTCTTCCATCGCTGAGTCTCCTCCTCCAACTACTAAGACTTCTTTTCCTCTGTAAAAGAATCCGTCGCAAGTAGCGCAAGTTCCAACACCGCGTCCTTTGTATCTTTTTTCTGATTCTATACCTAACCAACGAGCACTCGCACCCGTGGCTATTATTAATGATTCGGTTATTAATTCTTCTTTGTTACTCAATGTTATTTTATAATTTCCTTCGTGTTCTTCAAATTTAGTAGCTATTTCTTCTTTGAATCTCGCACCGAATTTTTCTGCTTGAGCTTTTGCTTTCTCTGTTAACTCAAGTCCTTGCACTCCTTCAGGGAATCCTGGGAAATTCTCTACTTCCGTAGTCATTGTGAGTTGTCCTCCACTTTGAGGGCCTGATATTACTAAAGGTGAGAGTGTTGCTCTCGCCGCGTATATAGCCGCGGTTAGTCCTGCGATTCCATTTCCTAATATTATGACTTTTTCCATCTTATTTCCTCTTATTATTCTCAAATCATTATTTAATTTATATGTCTTAGTATTTGTCTTTGTTTTATATTGTTTTTGGATGATTTATCTTATTAGTTGTTTTTTTGAGATAGTGTTTTAAATAAAAAATATTTATATAATTGATTGTCTTTCTCTATTCAATGATTGCTTGGATTTGTGATAGTTGCGGAGCTATGAATAAACAAGAAGAAAAACCTGTTTCTTGTCTTCTTTGTAATAGAAGAAGTAGTTTTACTCAAGTAGACGTAGTTGAAAAAAAAGATGAAGCTTCTGTTAAGTACGAAGAAGCTTTGAATAAATTAGAAGAATACGAAGAAGGCACTCCTAAAAGGAAGTTAGGGGATTATTCTTGTTCTTGTTCAAAAAAAGATTAAGAGGTGTTTTATGAAAAAATATGGTGATTCAATAGGGAGAGTTTATTTGTATTTGTTTTCAATGTTAGGATTAGTATTAGTTGTTATAGGAACTACTGGTTTAATTAATCTTGGTTTAAAAATTTGGATTTTTGATGTGACTGATCCTTGGTCTGCTCAGCCTCCTGCTCCTTATTGGAGTAACAGAATAGACGTTCTTACTTCTTGTGATGACTTATCCGAACAAGATAAAGTTTTAATGAATCAATGGCTTAAAGAGTATGAATCTTGGGAAGCTAATTCATCTGCGAGATATAAATCTTATCAAAATAATGAATCAGCTGCTAGGAATTTAGCATTATTATTAGTTGGAATTCCTTTGTTCTTGTTTCATTGGGGCTTAGTAAGAAAATCTAAAAAATAATCCTTTTTTTTTAAGGTATGTGAGTTATTATGTTTGATAAATCATCATTATTTATTATTATACTTGCTACTTTTTTTAATTCTTTAGATGTGGAATTAAAAGCTATGCTTAAACCAACTTCTTTGAAAGCTTCTAAGTCTTTCTCACTGTCTCCTATGTATATTACTTCTTTAGTGGATATTCTTAGATTAGAACATAATTTTCTTATTATTTCAGCTTTTTTCTCGTTGCCAGCTCCTATTGGCCAAAGAAATTCTCCAGACACTTTTTCATTTTTTATTATTAATTCATTAGCAAACAAGTAATCAACGCCATGATCTCTTTGTACTCTTCTAGCAACATCTATGCTAGACGCGCTTATTATCGCGGTTAAATATCCTTTTTTCTTCACATGATTAAAACGCTTCTTTAACACCTGGTAAATACTCTAAAGAATTAACTAATTCGTAATAAGGACTCGCGTCTCTTCCTTTCCATAATTTAACCACTACTTCTTCGACTAATTTATCGTAATCGCTATGTAAATATTGCTTTGTGAGTTCTGTTCCTTCTTTTAGTGTTCCAAATTTTTTGTGGAGTTCCATCCAGAAATTCATGTACTTAAATATTACTTCGTCCATATCGAAACAAACAAGTTTGTAAGTCATAATTTATTCATGTTGTGTTGTTTTTATAAATTTTTTTGAATAAATTATTTTTTTCTTTTAAGAATTAAATAAGTTATTATTGTTCCTAACGCGAAGAAAATTATTGAAGCTTCAGGTTTAGACGTTTTTGTTATTTCTATGATTGGCTTAGTGATTGCTCCTAGCATTAAACAAGATAAGAATGCCATTGTTTCATTATGATATTTTTTTAACAAATGATGTATTGCTCTGCTAAAAATACCTAATCCTGCTAGTGCACCTAATAAAAATGTTGATATCGTAAAATAATCATTGTGTATGTTTCTTAAAGCGGTTATCATGAATTCATAACCTCCTAATAATAAGAGGATTAGAGCTCCTGATATTCCAGGTAGTATCATCGCAGTAATTGTTATTGTTCCTAAGAAAAATGTTTGTACGTAACTAAATTCGTG
The DNA here is from genome assembly GCA_020854775.1 of Candidatus Woesearchaeota archaeon. Classification (NCBI taxonomy): domain Archaea; kingdom Nanobdellati; phylum Candidatus Woesearchaeota; species Candidatus Woesearchaeota archaeon. The sequence goes on from JAHKLZ010000009.1 coordinate 46,545, forward strand.
TCCCGCTGTAGGAGTTATTATAGAAAGTATAACTCCTAATAATAAGCCTAGTATTCCTATAATGAATGTGTTTGTTGTTGTAACATTGTTTTTGATTAAATAAACACTAGCTATTAGTATTATTCCTGTTATTATTCCTAGTGTTTGAGCAAAATAATTATTAAGAAAATAACTCAACACTATCACGCTGATAATTATTCCTGTTATTACACCTATGACTAAGATTATTAAGAATTCTTTGTTTAGTTCTCGCCATGTTTTTTTTATTTTTTTCTTGTTAACAAAAATTATTGATTGTATTAATTTATAGAAATTATTTATTTCCTGTATTAATTCTTTGTATATGCCTGTTACTAGGGCCATGGTTCCTCCTGATATTCCAGGAACTAAGTCAAATAAACCCATGAGTGCTCCTTTCAAAAATAATAATGTTCTAGTTAAGACATTATTTTGTTGTTTCTTCATCTTTTCTTTACTTTTTTCTTTTTTGTTTTAAACTTTTCTAATTTTTTGGTTTCTTAATCAAAAAATTTATATTGTTCAACATTAAAAGTAATACTATGAAGACTTATGATGACTTAGCAAAATTCTATTTTAAGAGGCGTCAAGATAAAAAAAGGTTTGATTATAACAGAGACATAGAGGTTCCTGCTCTTATAAAAATGATTGGTCCGATCCGTGGAAAATCAGTTCTTGATATTGGTTGTGGATTCGGTGATCATGCGCTTTATTTGTCTAAGAAGAACCCTAAGAAATTTGTTGGCTTCGATTTGAGCAAGGAACTTATAAGCTTGGCTAAGCAATTAAAAATTAAGAATTCTGAGTTCTTCGTTGCTGATATGAATAATAAGTTTAAATTTAAAGACAGTAGTTTCGACGTGGTCTTCTCAGCTTTAGCTATTCATTACGCTTTGAATTTAGATAAACTATTCAAAGAAGTTAATCGCGTTTTGAAAAAGAAAGGAGTGTTTGTTTTCTCTACTGGGCATCCTATTTTTAATCTTCTTAATCAATCAGAGAATAGCTTAATAGGTGTTCGTAAAACCTCGGGTAAAAGATTAATTTTTGGTAATTACTTTGATGAATCTTTCAAGATTAACGATCTTGGTTCCATGGGTAAATTAGTTCTTCGTAATTTCACTTTTGAAACTCTTATTAAAACAGCTCTCAAATCAGGATTTGAATTAGTTGATTACGTAGATGCTAAACCTGTTGTTTCCTCTAAAAAAATTGATTCTGACAAGTACAGATTAACCAACACGCTTCCTAGCTTTATTCTATTCAAATTTAAAAAGAAATAATTTTTATGGTCGGACCCATTTGACTTCCCAATAAGTAACATCGGATTCATCCAACGGTTGCGTCCGTTGACACCGCGCTGGTGTTCGGGCTTTGCCTCACACCGTAATTTTTTATGGTCGGACCCATTTGACTTCCCAATAAGTAACATCGGATTCGTCATCTACTACTGCTAACATTAATCTTTTCTTTGTAGAATGCGCGACTCTGTTCTTCGCTGCGAATTCATACCAAGTAAGAGTTGTTCCTTCATGCACAGGATAAACAACCCATCTGGCGTGATCTTCTCCTGGTTTTACTCCTCTATCATATATTCTGAAATCCGCTCCGAATTTCAGAGCTGTTTTAACTATGTATCCTCTAGTTCTCATATCTTTAAAAACAGCGTATCTAACCCAGAAATTAGGTTCTATTTTGTTTGCTTTTTTGAAGTATTCTTGGAAACTCATTTCTTTTTTTCTATAATCTAGAACTTCCACTCTATTCTTTTCCATCAAGTACAAAGCTTCATGTAAACTTAGTTGTACTTGTCCATTCTCTAGAATTGAACCGAATCTGCTATGATTATATAATTCTCGGGCTTCGTTACTATTTTCTGTCACGATTCTTTCATTTGAAAAAACTGATTTTATCTTGGGTTTTCTCTTTGATTTTTCTTCTTCTTGTTCTTCGCGTTCTATGCCTTCTAATTCGTAAGTGACATTACTAATAAAGTTCTCTTCTTGTTCTTCTTTCTTCGCAGGTTTTTTCTTTGCCATTATTCTTCGTTAAATCTCTTTGTTTTATAAAAGTTGCTTTAAATATTAAGAATTATTTTTTGTAGTTCTCTAACTCTATGGTTTGTGTTGGAAAAGCGAATCCTATTTTTGCCTTTTCAAATTCTTCATACAGATTCATATTAACACTTTCTTGGATATCCATGTATTGATTATAATCGCTACTCTTCACGTAATAAACCACTTCGTAATTCAAACTAAAATCACCGAATTCTTTGAAGTGAACTCTGTCAAGGTCTGCTCCTTCAATTTTTTCAAATATCTTATTAACTATTCCTTTAATCTTTGCTAACTTAACCTTACCAGTATCGTACTTCACGCCGAAGCCAAACACGATTCTTCGCTTCTCCATTTGCTTATAATTATTAACTCTTGAATTAACTAATTCAGTGTTTGACATAACTAATTCTTGACCTTGCAAAGCTTGAATCCTCGTAGATTTTATACCTATGTGTTTCACAACGCCCATATCGCTTCCTACGATTATGAAATCTCCTTCTTTGAAAGGCTTATCAAAATAAATAATAAAAGCTCCAAATAAATCTGCAAGAACTGATTGTAACGCTAAAGCAATAGCTATACCTCCAATACCTAAACTAGCTATCAAAGGCGTAATTTCTATTCCTGCATTAGAAAGAATCATTAACAAAGCAATAGTCCAAATAGCTATCTTTGCAAGTAATCCTAACAAATTCATCAAGGAAGCAGAACTCTTAGATTTCTTATCTTTATTCTCTGCAATTTTTATCTCAATGAAATGATTAATGGCTTTAGATATTCCTTTAGCAACATAGAAACCAGCAAATACAATAGTTGCGTGATAAATTATTTTACTTATTAAAGGTAAAACTGTTAAGTACTGAGAAGCTATGTATACTGAGAGCAAGAAATAAAAGAACCACTTAATTTCTTTTATGAAATCAATAACTAAATCATCCCATTCAGTTTTTGTTTTCTTTGCTAATTTTTCTAACTTATTAAGTAAATAATAATTGAATAGTTTAAATAAAGCAAAAACAATTATGAAAATAGCAGTAGCTACTACGTAGTCTTGCACGGTGTTGTTCCACCAATTCAAAGATAGTATTTCGCCCAAATCAAAATTCATATACTCGGGTAATTAAAGGTCTTTTTTATATTTTTAGGTGGTTTACCAGAAAGTTTTAAATAAAAAACCTTGTTTTCTTGATTTGTGCCCAGGTCGCATAGCCTGGTATTGCGCAGGATTGCTAAGTACTTTAGTGCTTTAGAGAACCTACAATGCCAAAAAGATAAAAAACGCAAACATCCTGTCCCTTTGGGATCGTGAGTTCAAATCTCACCCTGGGCGTTTATCCTTCTAGGAGCATAGCCGTAGTAAAAATTACGGCTATTTTTTATAACCATTAATAAATATGCCTTGGCTTTTCTTTAAATGAAAAATGGATGGAAGCAAACAACTGAACATATATCCAACGAGAGCTAGAGCATTCAAGAAGGAAGAATTGCTCTTAAAGAGTGAAGATATAAGTGATGCGAACAAGGAATTGATAATGCGGTTTCAAGACTACTTGTTTAGCAAGAACGTAAGCGAGGTTAGAGTGGCAAAGCTATCTGCACAGCTAAGAAGATTATGTGATTGGATAGCTGAGCTTAATATTAACAAAGATTTGTCTGACTTAAAATATGCTGACTTAACGAGACTGATTGCATACATAAATTGTTTAGAGTCTTTAGCGCCTGCAACTCGTTCTGATTATAGGCGATGCTTAAAACAGTTTTTGAAATGGCATAAATACGAAGATGAGCGATTCTATGAATCTGATGAATTACTACGCAGGGACCTTGAGAAGCTCTATAATTATATATTAAAAGATGTTAGTGTTTCATATCCTGAAGCAGACATAGATCCATCAACAATAATAAATGATGAAGACATACGTTTAGTAATAGAAAAAGGAACAAGCTCACCTAAAGAAAAAGCATTCCTGGATTTACTTCAAGAAACAGGCGCAAGAATAGGTGAGTTCTTGAACTTGCGTATTAAAGATGTTATTTTCGAAAAAGATCATGCTAAAGTCTTAATACCGTACGGTAAAACAGGATCAAGACAAGTGTTCATATTAAGAAGCATACCAACACTTAGAAAATACTTAGAGGTACATTCTCTAAGAGAAAATCCTGATAGCTTTTTGTGGATTTCTGATTCTCCAAAAACAAGGAATCAACCAATGATGCATAGCGGCACAAGAAAAATGGTTAGTAAGTGCTTTGAGAAAGCAGGCTTAAAGAAAAGATGTAACTTACACTGGTTTAGACATAGCAGAGCAACAATACTCGCACCAAAACTAACAGAAGCAGTTCTGTGCAAATACATGGGTTGGTCAACAGGGTCGAAGCAAGTACGAAGATATGTGCATCCGTGTGTGTCTCAAGTCGAAGATGCTTTTTTAGGTATGTATGACTTAACCAACGGTAATAAACCTAAAGAAACCACGTTAAAATGCGTGTGTGGGACAGTGAATCCTCTCGAAGAGAAATACTGCTATAGGTGTTATCAGCCACTGAGATTAGAAACGTTGATGCAAGAGAAAGAGATGCTACACTCCGAGACAAATAAGTCAATACAACTACTAATGGAAATAAGCAAGAACCCGGACCTAATGGCCAAATTCAACGAATTCAATAATACTATGAATAACAACCTCTAAAGAGTTTTTAGTTAATATTTGCATCCATAATATTTTTGAAATAGTAATAATATTTAAAGATGTAATTATGTTTAATTGCATACAATGGAAAATTGCATATTTTGTAAGATTGTAAAAAATGAATCGCCTTGTTGGAAAATTTATGAAGATAAATTGGTGATAGCTATATTTGATATTTATCCTGCAATAGAAGGACATATCTTAGTTATTCCAAAAAAACATTATAAAGACATATATGACATTCCTGAAGATTTAATTAGCCATATCTCTAAAATTTGTAAAAAAATAGCCTTGAATATTAAAAAAACAATTGGTGTTGAAGCAGTTAATTTAATTCAAGGGAGTGGTAAATACGCACAGCAAGACATATTTCATTTTCATATGCACGTTATACCTAGAAGAAAAAATGATGACTTTAAATTACATTATGAACCAAAAATAAACATTAAGCAAAAATTCGATGACTTATTAAATAAAATAAGCTCTGAAAAAATTTAACCATGTATGGTTTTTTTAATAAATTCAAATCTTTCCTTACTATTAGCAACAGCCTCTTTATTCGATAAATTTATTAAGGTTGTTTTATTTTTTTATAATTATGGTTAAAAACTTTGTGAATCCTTATGATGTTAAAGGTATTGTTGATTATGATAAATTGATTGAAGAATTTGGTTTAAAAAAAATCGATGACGCATTATTAAACAGAATAAAAAATATAACAGGAGATCTTCATCCTATGCTATCAAGAAAAATATTTTTTGCGCATAGAGATTTAAATTGGTTATTTGATGAGTATGAGAAAGGAAATAAATTTTTTATATATACTGGTTGTGGTCCTTCAGGACCTATACATATAGGACACATACTAGTGTGGTATTTTACTAAATGGCTTCAAGAAAAGTTCGGTGTAGATGTATATTTTCAATTTACAGATGATGAAAAATTTATGTATAAAAATATGACTTATGACGAAATTCAATATTGGTTAAATGAAAATATTCTTGACGTTATAGCTGTGGGATTCGATCCGAAAAAAACACATTTCATAATTGATACAAAACATGCAGGATTATTATATCCTGAAGCGATAAAGGTGGCTAAAAAAATTACTTTTTCAACAATAAAAGCAAGTTTTGGTTTTAATGATAGTACAAATATCGGTTCAATATTTTTTACATCTATGCAAACAGTTCCGGCTTTTTTACCAAGTATTTTGAAAAATAAAAAAATTCCTTGTTTAATTCCTCATGCTGTTGATCAAGATCCTCATTTTAGAATAACTAGAGATATTCTTCCGAAATTAGGACACTATAAGCCTTCAAGTATACAATGTTCATTTTTACCTCCGTTAAGTGGGATTGATGGAAAAATGAGTAGTTCTGAATCAATTAAAGGAATTTTGACAACAGACACATTTAAAGAAATAAAAAATAAAATAAACAAATATGCCTATTCAGGCGGTCAAGAAACTTTAGAAGAACACAGATTAAAAGGAGGAAATCCCGAAATCGATGTTTCATTTCAATATTTAAAATATATGTTTGAGGGATCAGATGAAAAACTTTTACAAATAGAAAAAGATTATGTTTCAGGGAAACTTTTATCTGGCGAATTAAAAAAAATTACTATAGAAAAAATTACAAAATTTATGTCTGATCATCAAGAAAGAAGAGAATTGGCAAAGGGAAAAGTTTCTCAATTCATGCTAAAACACTAATCTTTATTTAGAAAATCCATTGTTGGTAGTAATAATTTATCTATTTTATTTCGGTAAGTATTGCTTGTTTCACATTCGTCTCCTACTACGGTTAAAGGGCTGATGAAATTATCTAGTTCTATTAAAGATTTTTTTGAAAGATAAAATTCTGAATTTGGCAAATAATGAACTAATTGTTCTATTTCTTTTCGTTTATTTTTTTTATTAAGAACATTTTTGTATTTTTTCCAAAATGAAAAGTCTTTTTCTCGCATAGATTTCACACTTTCTGCTAAATTATATGTGGGTTCGCCAGATAAACGACCATAAAGCAAACCTATAAAAAAATAGTTTTGCATAGCAAAAACTTCTGCTAAATCTGGGTCTCTTTGTTCGTAGGATTTTACTTTTAATACATTCCAAATTAGTTTAAACCACATAGATTCCATTTCGGATTCTGATGTTCCTTTTTTTAAAGGCATATTTGCAAATTTAATAAATTGTTCCTTGATGTTTTTATTTTTTGAAAAAACAAGTTCGGCTTTATTTAAAAGTTTACTAAGAAGATTCACATCGTAGCTAGAAGGTATGGTGAATTTATTTTCTTCATAAAGCATTAACTCTAATCTTGAATCTTTAATGTGGTAATGTAGTGATTGTATTTTAGATATTTTTTCAGAAGTCACTGCAAAAAAATCAAAATCTGAAAACGTCGATTGTATGTTGTTTGTTTGTTTTGCTCTTGACCCACATAAAAACATTCCTTTAATTTCTGACTCGCCATATAACGCATCAATAAATCTGTCAAATTCTCTTAATTCAGGGTATTTATTTAAAAAAGTGTTTATTTGTTTCATCGTAATATGTTTTATCAAATTCTTTTTTGTTTTTTTTAATCCAATTTAAAATCTCGTTATTTGTCTCTTTACTTGTATAAGGAGACATAGGATATAATTTAAATGTTCTGATTTTATAACGACTCGATAGTGAGAAAACCCATTGGTTTTTGTTATTATTTTTGTTTAAATATTTATAAAATTCTCTTTGATAATTATTTATTTGTTCTTGTTTAGATTCATCAAAACATAACATTTTTTTAAAATTCATTTTATTATTAAAAGGATTTATAACAAATAATGTGCACCAGCCTAGAGCATGATCGTTACATGAAACAAAAGTTTTATCTTTTCTTAATTTCTCTCTTAAATCTTCAGCCACATCAATGTAGTTGCCTATTAAATATTGAAATCCTTTTATTCCTAAAGAAGATAATGAAATATATGCCGAAACGGGCCCTATTGCGCTTCTAGATGTTTCTAAAGTATATTGTCCAGGGGAATAACCTGAAATCTCAAAAGATTGAGCTGTTGCTCCTCTTGAACCTTCTGCAACGTATTTTATATCTGTTTTATTTTTTAACATGAAAACACTCGAAATATACTGGGTAAACCCGGTTTTATGAAAGTCTACTCCGAATGAATCTGCATATTTTAATTGTTTTATTTTAGTATTCATAATTTTTATTTTTTTAAGACTTTTTTTTGAAAAAGATAAAGGATTTTTTGAGAAATCATATTGGTTGAACATCAAAAAAACCCAACCGCTTACTGCATCAACATGAATATGTGGTTTATAATCAAGATTGTATTCTTTATAGATTTTCTCTCTGATTTTGTAAACTTTATAAATAGGATCGACAGAATAGTCATAAGATTCTCCACCATTTAAAATAATACTTCCAATTTTTTTACCTTTTTTTATCGCTTTTATCATTTCACGTTCTAAATCCGCAGGACATATTACTCCATTATGAGTTTTTAAAACTATGTCGTTATTGATGCCCACTCCGAGCCAATCACAAGAAGTTCTGTGACAAGAATGTGTTTCTTCATTGTCTATAAAAACTATATTTTTTACACCTTCAAGAGAAGCATTAGGTTGACTTTTATTTAGTCCAATTTTCATACCATAAAGATTTGTTCCTGTTCCTCCAAACGTAAATATGCCTAATGATTTTTTTTCATTCCAATTAACTAAATTACTAATAAATTTAGTTAAGTCTTTTTCTAGTTCTAATAAATTTCCACAACCAATTTCAGTTACTAAAGTTGGATTTAACATATCAATTAAGACTTGAGAAGAGATACTTGGCAAAATAGGAGGTGGTGTGACATTAAATTGTGTTCTTGTAGAACGCCAAATCAAACAATTATTTAAATAATATTGTAAATTTGAAAAAACTTTTTTCAAATCTTGTGGTTCTTCAATATTAAAAATTTTGTTGTTGTTTGTTACTAATCTAGGGGAGTTTTTATTTAAGTGTTTAGAATATATTGAATTTATGAAGTTTAACTGCCTTTTTATTTCATCAATATTTAAAGAATTTTCTTCTCCAAATAGTTGTTTTATTAAAGTTTTATTAACTTTTTTTGACATTAAGTTATAGAGCCTCCTGAGTATTTATAAAGATTGTTTGTTAAAACTCGGAAATTTTGCGATTTTTTTTTTTTTTTTTTTTTTTTTTTTTTAAGTATTATAAATAATACGCGCAGTATTTTTTTGGTTACTTTTTTTGAAAATTTTGTTATTGTTTGCTTGAATTCTAGGTCTGTAATGTTTTTGACTTGATAGAATTCAACGTATTGGTCTTTGTCATTCGTTTAATTAATGTGATGTGTTTTTTTATGTAAGAATGTTTGTAATAAAAAAATAATAATTACGCACCATGGTTGGAGAGGTTTTTCAATAGTGCGTAATTTATTATAAAAAAATTAGTTATGATTGCATCCACAACTATTTACGCGTTCATCTTTTTTGTTTAATTCTTTTTTTGTCTTTTTTTCATTCATTTTAGCACCTCCGTGTGCTTATAATAATTATGTTGTTTAACGCACGTTTATAATTAACCTCGCATTATCAAATTTTATACTAAAAAAACTTTGTTTTTTTGTATCCTTAAAATTTGCCTTTTAAGAAAGTGTTCAGTCATACCCTGTCATTTAGGTCGGGGTTGAACACTTTCGGCAAATTTTCATGATTTTGAAGTTTGCTTTGCGAATTCGCTTTCAAACACGAGTTCTTTTAACAGTTTTCTATCTGAGTAAACTTCGCCTTTCTGCATTCTCTCAGGAATAACATCTAAAGATGCGTGTTTTCCGATTGCAATCATTGCCTCTATGTGATAGTCATCAGGTAAATTTATGACTTTTCTTGCTCGTTCATAATCAAATCCTGCCATTCCGTGAGTAATTAAACCATTCATAGATGCTTGCAATGCTAATGACATCCACGCAGATCCTGTATCAAATGAGTGTGTTGGATTAGGTTCTCCTTCATCATTTGTTTTTTTAGATGCAACAATAACTAGTGCTGCTGCATTTTTGCTCCACATCTGGTTGAATTCCGCTAATAAATTAAAAAATTCGCTCCATGCAAGGGTTCCATTCATTGCATATATGAATCGCCATGGTTGGATGTTGCTTGCTGAAGGAGACCATTTTGCTGCTTCAAATAGAGTCATTATTTCTTCTTTTGTTACATCTTTTGATATTGCTCTAGGCGACCATCTATTTAAAAAAATAGGATTTATGTTGTGTTCTGTTTTTCTTGTATTTTTCATTTTATTTACCTCTATTACTAGAAATGTACTTGTGGCATTTATAATTAACCTTATATTATCAAAAGTTTCTTTTGAATAAGGTTTTGTTTTAAAAAGAAGTTATTAATATATAAGTTAGAAATTTCAAGTTAGAAATTTCTCATTTAAAAAAATCTTTATCAATATATTTTTTTGGTTGTAAACTTTTTTTTAGGTTTATTCTTTTGAGATTCGTGTTTTAATAAATTGTTTAGTTATATTTATTTAATTAAAATTTGAACATTCAAAGCAATTTCTTAATTTTACAAACTCGGCCCTGTACTTGTAGGAGCATATATTATTGGCTTAATGTCTTTATTTTTTATAGTTGATATTATTTTATCTGTTAATCGCCATGCAACATCTATTTCTTTATCACACATAAATATTTTTTTATTTCCAAGTAAACATTCTTTTAGTATGACTTCGTAGCCTTCAGGGGAGTTTGCTTTAAATTCGCATGTTGGGCAAAATGTCATTTTTACAGGAGTCAAATTCATTTTCTCTCCTAAAAGCGCTGTATTCATTGTAAGTTCAACATTTTGTAAAGGTTGAATGTGTAAAAATAATTTGTTTGGCGCAGAACCAATATCGCAGTATAAAGTGCATGGTTCTTTTTTGAACTCTATTTCTATGTATGCTTTTTTCTCTTTTAGCATTTTTCCTGTTCGAAGAATCATCTCTGTACCTTTCCATCTTTTTGTTTTTGAGTGTAATTTTAATTCGACAAATGTTTCTGTTTTTGATTCTGGATTAATGTTTTTGACTTCTTCTTGATATCCTGCGTATTGTCCTGTAATAATTTCTTCTTTAAAGAAAAGTTTTTGGATGGCTTCGATTTTAGATTTCTTGAAGTCATTTTCATCTAGGCTTTTTGGAGGTTCCATGAGTATGAGTGATAATGTTTGAAGTAGATGATTTTGTACCATGTCTTTTATGGCGCCTGAATCGTCATAATATCCTAGTCTGTTACCAACACCTAGTTCTTCATCAACAACTATTTTTATTCTGTTTATAGATTTTGAATTCCACACACTTTCAAATAAAGGATTTGAAAATCTTAGTCTTAAAATATTTTCTATTGTTTCTTTTGCTAAGTAATGGTCTGCTCTGTATATTTGTTCTTCTGTAAAATATTTTTTTAAAGAAGCATTCAATTTTTTAGATGATTTTAGGTCATATCCGAATGGTTTTTCAGCGATTATTCTTGTGAATCCTTTGCCATTTATGCAACAAGAATGAATACTTTTTGCTATGGTTTCAAACAGCTTGTAACTTGTTGATAGATAATATAATCTCCCATCTATTGTTGTATCTTCTATGCTTGCTAGTTTATTTTTTAAGTTGTTTAATGATCCTTCCTTCTCTATGTCGGCGATAAAATAGTTTATAGTCATATTCTTTGCTATTTCTTTTTCTTGTAAGAGAAAATTTTTATATTCTTCTTCAGTATATGTTCTTCGTCCAATGCCAAGGACGTTTATCTTAAAATCAGCATTATTCTTCGCAATAGAATTTATGGCTGGGATAAGTTTTCTTTTAGCTAAATCTCCAGTTCCACCAAATATTATTATTGTATAGTTCTTCATCTTAGCGCCTCATCATAATTTTTTGTGTGTTTTATTCATTGGTCTGTTAGGATTATTAACTCACTTATTTTTTGAAGTGTTTTTTCTGGTAACGACTTCTCAATTTGTTTATTGAGAAAATGTTTTAATGCATCTTTTTTTGATAATCCTGAAAAGATAACAATTCCAAGTTTTGTTTTAGATAGTAATGATGGTGTCGCTGTGAATCTTTCGCTTGGCGGTTTTGGTGAGTCATTAAAATAAGTGAATTTTTCATTTTCAGGGTAATTCTTGTTTGGAAATATTGCTCCGACGTGGTTGTCCTCTCCAGAGCTTAGTATCACGATATCAAAAAAGCCACCATACTTATTTAATTCTTTTTCATACTCGTTCTTTGCAGAATTAGCATCAAGACTAGTATTTACAGGATGTATGTTTTCTTCAGTAATTTGCCCTTTATTTATCAATTCATTTAATAAGTGTTTTCTTAAGAGATGATAATTACTTTCTTTATCTTCGTGCGGGACGTTGCGTTCATCAACTAAAAAAAAATGTACTTTAGTCCATTCTGGTAATTCCTTTTTTGCTAATAATTCATATATTCTTGATACACTGCGACCTCCTACTAATCCAATTGTTATGAATTTTTTTTGTTCTCCTAATAATTTAAGTGCGGATACTATGATGTCTGCTCCTTTTTCAGATAGTTCGTTTTCATTATTAACTTTTATTAATTTCATCTTCATCAAGTTTTTCCTTTCATTTTTTCTTTGTAATGCCGTGGCCACCGAACTCGTCACGAATTACTGCGACGACTTTAGTTCCATAATTCTTTTTTGTTTCAGAGTCGTATCTTACTTGAAGGCTTTGTGCGATTACAGGTATTGATACATTATGTTTTTTTGCATCTTCAACGGCCCATTTTCCCTCTCCGCTATTAGGAATAAATCCATCAACATCTTCAAGTCCGGGGTTGTGTTTTAATCCAAGATTTGTCATTTCCATTAAGAAAGAGCGAATTATGCTTCCATTATTCCATACGTCTGTAAGTTTGATTTGATCAATATCTTGGAATGGTCCATTTTGTATCATGTCGAGTCCTTCTCCTATTGCTTGCATCATACCATATTCTATGGCGTTATGAACCATTTTCACGTAGTGTCCTGCGCCATTATTTCCAAAATAGCCATAACTGTTAGGGATGCACATGTCTTTTATTATTGGCTCTATCTTTTTGAAATTTTCTTTATCGCCGCCAACCATCATGCAATATCCTGTCTTTGCTGCTGCAAGGCCTCCTGATACGCCTACATCAACATAGTGTATATTTTTCTCTTTAAGCTCCTTTGCTCGTCTCATGGTTTCAGTATATTTACTATTTCCTCCATCTATGATGATGTCTCCTGCATCTAAAAGCGGATTTATTTGAGTGATGACTTCATCAACTGATGTGTGTGGAATCATCAACCAAATTATTCTCGGTGCATCAAGTTTTTTTACCAAGTCATTATATGATTCTGAAGGAATTGCTCCTCTCTCTTCTGCGAGAAGTTTAACTTTGTCTTGTGATCTGTTAGCAACTACTACTTCGTGTCCTTTATCTAATAAGTGTTCTACCATGTGGTAGCCCATTTTTCCAAGTCCTATAAATCCTATTTTCATTTTTTTCACCTGCGACATTTTTTTAAATTTTAAACAAATTATTCTTAATTAAATTATCTTTAACTATTTTATTTATTATTCTTATTCACATAGCCTTTTAATAATAATTTGCCCATAGAAGATAATTTTATGTAAAGATTCTTGTTTACTGATTTCGTGTCGACTAATCTATGATACTTTAGGCCTTTATACTTATCCGTTCCATTTATATGATAAGATAATAAAGATATTGACATCTTTAATTTTTTTGCAACATCATTTAATGATTGATATTCTTCTTTATTTAATTCATTTAATATCTTCATCTTTATAGGGGTGATTTCATTATAATAAGATAATTTCATTATAGGAAGTAAAACAATCATCTCTCCTGCAACATCGAATGCTTTAAGTCCATTTGCATATGATGCGCTAATTGATGCGCAAGTAGTTGTGTGATCTCCTGCGCCGACGTTAACTATTAATTGGTCGTTAGGATAAATTTGGCAAATGTCTGCGAATATTTCAAATACGCTCTCTAGCGGGTTTCCTTTTATTTGTTTTATCTCTGATGGGACTGTGAATTCAGCTAATTTACTTGATGTTTTTTTTGCTACATCAAATAATTCTGGTGTTGTTATTAAGATGACTTTTTTTGTTGGAAATTCTTTCATGCCGATAAATAAAGGTTTCATGTTTCGTCCAACAGGTGCAATTAATATGTGGCTCATAAATATATAGAAAGTAAGAATAGTATATATACTTTGTTTTTATTATCAAAACAAACTTTTGAAGAAATAAAGTAAGGTTTAAGTAGTTTGTAAGCTTTCTTAATTTATCGAAACAATATTTATTACATTATTTATTAAAAAAAGGTGATTTAAAATGGAAAATAATAATATGAAAGTATTAATTTTTTATGGCTCAGTTAGAGAAACCAGACAAGGAATAAACGCTGCAAGATTCATTGAAAATAAAATAAAAGAGAGAAAAATAAATGTTGAATTGATAGATCCTTTGGTTTATAATTTGCCGATGCTTGATAAAATGCACAAAGAATACACAAAAGATAACGTTCCAAAAAAAATGGATGAACTATCAAAAAAAATACTTGATGCGGACGGGTTCATAATAGTAACTGGGGAGTATAATCACAGCATCCCTCCTGCACTTAAGAACATGCTCGATCACTATCAAAGAGAGTATAATTTTAAGCCAAGTGCGATTGTAAGTTACTCTGCTGGAAGCTTTGGAGGTGTTAGATCCGCAGTTCATCTTCGAGCAATACTCGGCGAGCTCGGAATGTCATCAATACCATCTATGTTTCCTGTGCCTTTCGTGCAAGACGCATTCACAGAAGAGGGTGTGCCTATAGATGAAAAATATAATTCGAGAATAAAAAGATTCCTTGATGAATTTGAATGGTATTTAAAAGCGCTTAAAGAACAAAGACTAAAAGGTACACCTTACTAAAAATAAGAATCAAATCAAAAAAGTCGGAGATTTGAAATTGTAAGGTTAAAATCTCGCCTTGGGTGTCCTTTTTTCAGATTTTTTTTTTTAAGCAAGTTTTATATATTCTTTTTCTTTTTCTTTTTTTTTATGGTTCCTGTTGTTTTTTTCTCAGAGGTTTCTGTTTCTGATTCTTCTGATAAGATTAATGAAGTTGTTTATACTTTGTTATCTGAATTTGTCAGATTTAAGGATTTTGAATTAGGAAAGTGTGTTCCTTTAAAGGTTACTTTCGGGGAGTCTGGTAATAAGACTTTTATTCCTGCTGGTTGGATGCTTGGTGCAATTGATTTTTTGGCTGAGAAAAAAATTGAGAGTGCTTTCATGGAGACTAATGTTTTGTATAGGGGTGAACGTACTAATAGAAAGGATCATGTTTCTTTGGCTATGAGGCATGGTTTTACTAGATTGCCTGTGGTGATTGCTGATGGTGAACTCGGTGAGGCTTATGAGTATGTTAAGATTAAAGGAAAGCATTTTAGTAAGTGTATGATTGCTAAGGGTGTTGTTGATGAATCTCAATTATTAGTTGTTAGTCATTTTAAGGGTCATGTTCTTGCGGGTTTTGGGGGTGCTATTAAGCAACTTGGGATGGGTTGTGCTTCTCGTGGGGGTAAGCTTGCTCAGCATATGGGTTCTGCTCCTATTGTTAATTCTTTGACGTGTAAGAAGTGTAATATGTGTGTTGAGAAGTGTCCTGTTCATGCTATTAGTATGAGTAGTTTTTCTGCGCGTATTGATTCAAAAAAATGTATTGGTTGCGCTGCTTGTATAGCTGTTTGTCCTTTTAATGTTATTAAAATTAATTGGGTTGCGAGTCTTGTTAATAATTTTTCTGAGCGCTTAGTAGAGTATGCTTTTGCTTCTCAGCTTAATAAGAAGAATATTTATTTAACTTACGCTGTTAATATGACTAAGGATTGTGATTGTATTGGTAAGGAGATGAAACCTTTGATTGATGATTTGGGTGTGTTTGTTTCTGATGATCCTGTTGCTTGTGATCGTGCAATTCTTGATTTGTTGAAATTGCGTGAGGGTAAAAATGTTTTTTCTGAGAAGAATACTTTTTTGCATGCTGATAAGATTGGTTTTGGTTCTCAGGAGTATGTGTTGAAGAAGTTATGATTTTTCTATTTTTTTGGTTGTTTTTTTCTTAAATAATTGCGCGAATCCTTTGAAGTAGCCTTTGTTTGTTAGTGGTACTAGTACTGATGTTAGTACTATGCTTATTAGTATTATTGCGAGTATTGGTGGTGCTAGTTGTTCGGTTCCTGGTACTCCTGCTTGTATTGTCACGTTTACTAGTACTGCTGCTGCTAGTCCTTTTGGTATTAGTATTTCTAGGTTTGTTCTTGAGTAATCGTCTAGTTTTTGTTTTCTGTATGCTAGTTTTACTGATAATGGTCTTATCATGTACATGCTGAATACTATTATTCCTGCTGTTATGAATATTATTGGATTCGTGAAGTCCATTAGTGCGCCTAGATAAACGAAGAAGAATACTTTTACGAAGAATGATATTTCGCTGAAGAAGCTTTGTGCACTTTTTGATAATACGTTTATGATTTCTTCTGAGTCTTGTTTTGTTTTTGTTTTATTTAGTGATAGTATTGTTTTACTGTTTCCTAGTATTAGTCCGAATGCTAGCGCCGCGATTGCTCCGCTTGCGTCTACGAATGGGCTTTCTACGAATGCGTATAGTGCGATTACTACTGCTATTGTTACTACGTGTGCTCTTCTTAGGTTTTTGAATTTGAATAATGTGAATATCCATGCTACTCCTATTATTCCTCCTACTACTAGTGCTAGTGAGAATGATGATATTATTTCTTTGAATATTTGTGTTCCTGATATTTCTCCTGAGAGTATTATGTTCATCATAGTCATTGCTCCTACAATGCAGAGTACATCGCTTATGGCTGATTCTAGCATCAGTGTGCTTCCGTGTTTTTTGTTTAATGGTAACATGTTAACTAGTGGTATTACTACCGCGCTGGATATTCCTCCAACTATCATTCCGAATAATAATGCTAATTGTATGTTTAGTCCGAATAGAATCATGGATAGTATGCTTGTTATTATAACCGTGAACACGAATGATATAATGGTTAGTAGTGATGCTTCTTTTACTGAGTTAAAAAGGGTTTTGAAATCTATTGCCATTGCTCCTTGGAATAACAAGTATACTAATGTGAATGTTGCGAATAGGCTTGCTCCTCCTCCGAAGTTATCAGGGTGTATTATTTCAAAGTAATGTCTTAGAAATATTCCTATTGTTATAAGTATTAATACATCTGGTATTCCTGTTCTTTTAAATAATAATTCTGAGAAGTAGCCTATTATTATGATGGCTGCGATTATTGTGAACATAGTTAGTGTATTCATTTATTTACTCTTAGTGTTTTGTTTTAATTATAAATTTTGCTAATTTTTTTCGTGTTTATACTATTATTTTATAAATAATATTGGCTTTCTTTTTTTTTATGAATGATTTTACTTATTCGATTGTTACGGAGAAGAATTGTGAATCTCTTTGTGTTAAAGAATTAAAAAACAGATTCGGTGTTGTTGCTTCAGCTAATAAGGGATTTGTTGATTTTTGTGCTTCTAACGAGGAAGCTCTTAGGGTTGCTTATTTTTCTCAGTCAGCTACGCGTGTTTTGTTAAAAATAGGTTCTGGTTCTTTTAATGATTTGGATGATTTGCTTTTGAAGATCGGGTCTGATTTGAAGAATAATGATGCTTGGTTTTCTTTGTTATCAAACACGTTTAAATCTTCTTGTTCTAGACTAGGGGTTCATGATTTTAATAGTGTTATTGTTGAGCAAGAAGTTTCTAATGTTGTAAGAAAAGAAATAATTAGTAAGGGTGGTTCTTCTACGCCTGATTATAAATCTAGGGAGCTTGTTTTTTTTGTTTTGATTAATGATGATAATTATTTGTTAGGCGTAGATTTTATGGGTAAGGATTTGAGTAAGCGTCATTATTTAATTTTTAATAATCCTAATGCTATTAAAGGCACTATTGCTTTTAATTTGTTATTGTTTTCTGGTTTTGAACCAGGTATGGTTTTGCTTGATGGTTTTGCTTTGGCAGGCGTTATTCCTATTGAGGCTGCTATTTATGAAAAAGGAGCTTCGGTTAATTTGTTTTCTAAGGATTTTTTGTTTCCTTTAAAGCTTAAAGATATTAATGAATCTTTATTGAGTAAGTTTGATTCTGAGGTTCAAGAATTTAAGAAGTCTGGTAATATTTTTTCTTGTGATGCTAGTTTTCCTAATTTAGCTGCTCAAAAAAAGAATTCTAGGATCGCGGGTGTTGAAAAGAATATTTCTTTTGCTAGGGTTGATATTGCTAATCTTGATATTAAGAATTTTAGTAAAGAAATAGATGTTGCTTGTTCTAGGATTCTTGAGGTTTCAAAGCATGTTCCTGAGTCTAGGGTTGTTAAGGCGTATAATGATTTCTTTGTTGCTGCTAAAGAATTTCTTGGTAAGAAAGGTTCTGTTAACGTGATTGTTAGGGTTCCTGATTTGTTGGAGGAAATTGCTAAGAAGCATGGTTTTAAAGTTAAGGATAAATTAGAGACTGCTCAGGGTCAACAAGTTTTTTTCTTTGTTAAATTAGTTAAGTATTAAGAAACGTTTATATTCTTGTTTTTGTTTTTTTATGATTGTTAATTTGGCTGGTTGTGTTATTATTAAGAATGGTTCTTTGTTGCTTCTTTGGAAGATTAAACGTAATCATTATGAGTTTCCGGGTGGTAAAGTTGAGGAGGGTGAGTCTTTTGAAGAAACGGCTATTCGTGAAGCTAAAGAAGAGCTCGGAGTGAATGTTTCTTTGGTTAAGTACTTAGGTTTTAAAGAGTTCAATTTTAATAATAAGGTGTATAGGAGTCACATGTTTTTATCTAATATCGCCGAAGGTGAAGTTCCTATGGTTGCTGAGCCCGATGTTTTTAAAGAATTATTTTGGTTGCCTATTAAGAATTATGAGGATTATGGTGTTGCTTTTAACGTTAAGGCTTTCTGTGAGGATTTTATTAAAGAAAAGTATTAGTGTTTTTTTTTGAGAAGTTTTTTATATTACTTTTTTCTTTCTGTTATTTATGTTTAATAAAAAGTTCTTTTTGTGTTGTTTTTTTGTTTTATTAGTTTATTTCTTTATTATTCCTGTTTCTGCGGTTTTAAAGTCTGATTCTGCTGTTTTTGATTTAAGGTTTGATACTCCTATTAGTTTCGTTGTTGAGCAAGATAGTTCTTTTCTTTATTTGGATGTTGAATTCGTAATGGTTCCTCTTAGTGATGGTAGACAAGTAGTTTTGTCTTCGAGTTTTTTTCCTGACTTTGTTTCTTTTGAAGATGGTGTTGCTAAGTTCAGGCTGAATAAAGCTGATGACATTGTTTTAGTGTCTCAGTTTAGAGTTCAGACTAGTAAAGCTGTTGTTCCTGTTATGAGTAAGGTCGATTTTCCTTTGAAGAATCTTGATCCTGTTTTTTTGGAGTATGTTTTACCTTCTGATGTTTTTGATGTTAATGAGGATATTAATTCTTTAGCTGTTCAGTTATCTCAGGGAAATGATGATTTGTTTAAAGTGGTTTTTTTGTTAGCTGAGTGGGTTAATAAAAATGTTGTTTATGATTTGGATACTGTTTCTTCTGATAAGCTTCCTGCTTCTTGGGTTTTTGAGCATAGAAAGGGTGTTTGCACAGAGTATTCTTCTTTGTTGATTTCTCTTCTTAGAAGTTTAGGGATTCCTGCTAGAGAAATTTCAGGTGTTGCATATACGGATTCTTCTTTGTTTCCTACTGGTTGGGGTTTTCATTCTTGGGTAGAAGTTTATTTTCCTGGTTATGGGTGGGTTTCTTTTGATCCTACTTATGGTCAGTTTGGTTTAGTGGATGCGGGTCATATAAAGTTGGGTTCTGGTTCTGACGCGGTTAAAAATTCTTTTTCTTGGCGCGGTAGAAACGTCGATGTGATTCCTGGAGAAACAGGTCTTAATGTTTCTATTTTGTCTAAGCAAGGTTCTGCTGATAAGTCCATGTTGTCTGTTTCTTTGTCTGTTTTAGAGGATGAGGTTAGTAAAGGTTCTTTTAATTTTTTAAGAGTTGATTTGCAGAATAATAATGATTTTTATGTTGCTGAGACTCTTCGTTTATCTGGTGTTGATGGATTGCGTTTTTTATCTTCCAGATCTAAGTCCTTAGCTTTAGGTCCTGGTGAGAAGAAATCTGTTTATTTTGTTTTTGAAGTTACTAATAAGTTGAGTGATAATTTCATGTATACTTTTCCTTTGCGTCTTTTTGTTGGTAATCAATTTTTTTCTTCCGAAATAAAAGTTTTTAAGGGGTCTAGCATTGTTTTAGAAGAAGATGTTTTGTTGTTTTTAGATGAAGAAAAAGAATTAGTTCTTGGTTTAAGATGTGAAGCTACGCCTATTATTAGGGTTGGTGAATCATTATTGGTTTCTTGTGATTATTTAAATGATGAGGGCTTATTGTGTCTTGGTGATTTTTGTGAATTCGTGAATGAAGATTTTTATTTGAGTTTAGAAATGTTTGAACCTGGTTTTTTTTCTAGACCTGTTTTGTTTGAATCTAGTAAATCAGGTTCTTCCAGGTTGTCTTTTGTTAAATTCTTAGTTATTGATAATTCTTCGTTGGATTTATCTAAGACTTATCAATCTGATGTTATTAATCCTTCTGATATTGGTTTTTTAAACATTTCTTTAAAAAAGAATTCTTCTAGTGTTCCTTTGAATGTTTCTTTATTTATTGTTCATGATTATTTTGTTGAGGAAATGTTTTTTGATAGTGTTGATAACGAAGTGGTGTTTATTTTTAATTTTCCTGCTAGGAATCTTAAGAAAGGGATTAATGAGTTTTTAGTTAATGTTACTTTTGTTGATGTTCTTGGAAATCAATTCTTTGAAGAACTATATTTGGAAGTGAGTGTTGAAGGGTTATCTTTATTAGATGAAGTTGATTTCTTTTTTAGAAAAGTGTATTTTTGGTTTAAGAATTTGTGGTGATTTATTTTGAGTGAAAAGAAAAAAAGTATTGTTGATAAAATGAAAGAAGTTGTTGTTCCTGATACTAGCGTGATAATTCAAGGAGTTATTTCTAAGGAATTAATGGCTAATTCTCTTGAATTTAAAAGAATCGTGGTTCATGAAGCTGTTATGGCTGAGCTTGAAAGTCAAGCTAATAAGGGTAGAGAAACGGGTTTTATTGGTCTTGATGAAATCACTAAGATAAGGGAGTTATCTTCTAAGAAAGGATTTGAGCTTATTTTTTCTGGTAATAGGCCTGGTGATTTTGAGATAAAATTTGCGAAGTCAGGGGAGATTGATTCTTTGATTCGTGACTTGGCTGGTAAGGAGAATGCGACTTTGTTAACTGCTGATGTTGTTCAGGGTAAGGTTGCTTTAGCTAAAGGTCTTAGCGTAATTATTTATGATGTTCATGTTGTTGAGAAGGATTCTTTGTTGTTGGAATCTTTTTTTGTTGATGGTGCGATGAGTGTTCATCTTAGGGAAAATTGTGTTCCTAAAGCAAAAGTTGGTAAGCCTGGTTCTTGGAGTTACGTTGAATTAAATAAGGATGTTTTATCAAAGGAGTTTCTTGAATCTGTTAGTTTGGAATTAGTTGAATTTGTTAAGTCTGATGATCATAGTTTCTTTGAATCTGATAAGAAGTTTAGTACTATTCTTCAGGTTAAAGATATGCGCGTAGTAATTGTTAGGTCTCCTTTGTCTGATTCTTTTGAGATAACAGCTGTGCGTCCTGTTTCTAAATTAAAGTTTAATGATTATAAGATTGATGATTCTTTGAAGCATCGTTTGTTGAGTAAAGCTGAGGGTGTGTTAGTTGCTGGTCCTCCTGGTCATGGTAAAAGTACTTTTGTTCAATGTTTAGCTGATGAGTATTCTGCGCTTGGTAAAGTTGTTAAGACTTTAGAGTCTCCTAGGGATTTAGTTGTTGATAAATCTATTACTAGGTATGGTTCTTCTATTGCTCAGCACTCTGAGATAAGAGATGTTCTTTTGTTGAGTAGGCCTGATTTTGTTTTGTTTGACGAAGTTAGGAACGTTGAAGATTTCAGGTTGTTTTCTGATTTAAGACTCTCAGGTATTGGTATGTTAGGTGTTATTCATGCGTCTCAGCCTATTGATGCGGTTCAAAGATTTATTGGTCGTTTAGATTTAGGGGTTATTCCTCATGTTCTTGATACAGTTGTTTTTATTATGAATGGGAAGTTAGAAAAAGTTTTTTCTTTGAAGCTGGGTGTGAAGGTTCCTTCTGGCATGTTTGAGTCTGATCTTGCTAGGCCTGTTATTATGATTAGTGATTTTTTCACGGGTAGATTAGAATTCGAAGTTTATAGTTATGGTGAAGAAGCTATTGTTGTTCCTATTTCTGTTTCGGATAAAAAGCCTGTTTATGTTTTGGCTGAGAAACAAATAATTGAAGAATTGAATAAATTGGGTGTTGATGATGTTTGTGTAGAATTTGTTTCAGATAATAAATGCGTTGTTTATGTTCTTAAAGATCAGGTTTCTTTAGTTATTGGTCCTAAAGGTTCTGTTATTTCTAATCTTCAAAAAAAACTTGGTTTGAAATTAGAGGTTTTGGAAAAGAAACAATCTAAGAAACAAGTTAATAAGGATTTGATTAATTTTTCTTGTGTGGTTAATGCTAAGTATTTAATTTTTGATTTGGATAAAGAATTTCAGGATTGTTTAGTTTCTGTTTTTGTTGATGATGATTTCGTTATGAGTGTTAAGTCTAGTAAGAAATCTCAGATAAAAGTTAGTGCTGATAGTCCTAATGGTAAAGCTTTGTGTTCTGCTTTAAAACAGAATAAAGTTATTAAGATTTTTCTTGCTTAATTTCATTATAAATGATTGGTGCAATTAAACATTATCAATTCATGATTCTTATTTTCTTTTATTAGTATTTCTGATACCGAGGCGTTTTTTGGTTTATCCCACTTTTTTAAAAAATTTTCAGAATGTTTTTCAAGATATTTTAACAATGTTAATTTTACGCCTCCGTGACAAACAACCAAAACTGTTTTGTCTTTGTGTTTTAGATAAATTTCTTCAAAGAATGCTTTTATTCTTTTAATCATTTCTTCATTTGTTTCTACTGTTTCTGGTAAGTTATTCCAATCAAAATATTTAGGGAAAGGACTTCTTGGAGTTTTCCAAAATTTCTTTCTCTTATTCTTTTATCAAGTATTAATTTTATATCTTCATGGTACTTTAAAATTTCTTTCGCTGTGTTTTTTGCTCTTTTTAAATCGCTAGAATAACAAAAATTTATTTTTGTTTCTTTAAATCGTTTTCCTAATTTTTTGGCTTGTTCAATTCCTTCAATTGATAAATCAGTGTCTAGTTGTCCTTGACATATTCTTTCTTTATTATGGTTTGTTTCTCCATGTCTTATTATTATTAATTTCATTTTTTTATGTTCTTGCTTTTTTTCTGAATGGGCTTTCACAGTTGAGACTCACGTAGAATGGAGTGTTGAAAACATTATCTAAATTACCTGAGTCGTAAACTATTGAGAAACTATTATGAGTTGTTCTTTCAAGCATCATATCTATTCTTTTTCCAGTCATTATTATTAACATGTTTTTATCAATTATGTATTTATTATCTCGTGGCACATTTATTTCTTCTATCGAATTTAATCTGTTAAAATGAAGCATTGACTTGGCTATAGTGTTTATGCTATTTGTTGTTTCAGGTATAGTCATAGGTATTAGTCCTATGTTGTGTTTGTTCAAATAATTATTTAGTCTTATAACTTTTTCTTGTAGCGGTTTGTGTTTTTTTTGTTCTGCTAATTCTTTTCTTGTGCTCATAAGTAAGAAATCTATTTGTTTTTCAGGATACAAAGATTGTATTGGTTGTATTATTTTTCTGTATATTTCTTCTTTGCTGTTCTCACTTGTTCTTAAATAGCCTATGTCTCCTATTTTTGATTCGCATATTATTAAGCCTTCTGTTGATCCTTGTTGATATTCAAATAAGCCGTCGTACTCAGTTGTTGTTGCAAAATCAGAGTATGTTCTTAACATGTTTTTATTTATTACTATTTGGTTATATCTTGATATTCCTCTTAATACGTAATAATCATTTTCTCTTATTGTTCTTTGATCTTCATAAGGATTAAGATTAGTTTTTACGAATTCAAACTTTTCAAAAGGATTCTTTTTGTGCAGTCTTCGAAATAGTTCTTGAACTATTATTCTCATAATACTTTCACCTATTAATCCACTATAAGTTTCGGGTATTATGTTTTCTGTCATTTTTGTCCCGTTTTTATTATAGTTTAAAGAATACATTCTTATTCCGTATTCTTCTACTGACGGTGATTCTATTGAGAAAGTAAATATTGGTTTCTTATCAGGTCCTATTTTTTTAAAACCAAAAGATCTAACTCCGTGATTTTTTGAAAAAGTTAATTTATTGGTTTTTTTGCATTTTACTGGGTAAAATTCTCGCATAACTCTGTTTTCAAGATTCATTAATGTTTTTTTATGGAGTTGTGTTTAAAATCATTATGGCGTTCTAAAACTTATTTTGTTCTCTCTAATTTTTTTGCGGTTTAGAATTTTTAGAAAAATAGAAAAATAAAATTAGAAAATTTATCTTCTTAGTGCTGCTGCTAGTGTGCTTGCTGCGCTTAGTATTCCTGCGCTCATCACTACCCAGTCTCCGCTCAGATTTGAGTATCCTGCGAATCCTGCGCCTACTTTTATTATCCATACGTTGATGAAGAAAAATAATATACTCATCACGATGAACATAGTTGCACTTATTATTGTGAATCCTAATGTTAATCCTATTGGTGCTGGTCTCATTTTTTATCCCCTCCTTATTTATGGTAGTTGGTTGTTTTTTATTTATTTTGTGTTTTAGAAACATTTAAATTGTCTTGTTTATTATTTTGGTAAGAGGTGTTTTTTCGTGAAACGTTTTTTTAATGAACCTGAACCTAGGAAGATTGCTTATTTCTCTATGGAGATAGGGCTTGATGGTAGTATGCCTACTTATAGTGGGGGCTTAGGTGTTTTAGCTGGTGATACTATTAAGAGTGCTGCTGATCTCGCGGTTCCTATGGTCGCTGTTAGTTTGGTTCATGAAAAAGGTTATTTTTCTCAAAAGCTTGGCGAGGATGGTTGGCAAGAAGAAATTCCTAGTTCTTGGCGTATGGAGGAGTTTCTTGAGCCTTTGGATGTTCAAGTTATTATTAATATTGAGGGTAGAGAGGTTAGGATTAAGCCTTGGCGTAAAATTATTCGTGGTGTTAAAGGTTATGAGGTGCCTATTATTTTTCTTGATACTAATATTCCTGGTAATTCTGATTATGATAAGTCTTTGACTTCTTTTCTTTATGGAGGGGATCAGAAGTATAGGTTTGCTCAGGAAATGGTTCTTGGTATTGGTGGTCTTCGTATGCTTAATGCTCTTGGTTATAGTGGTATTAAGAAGTATCATATGAATGAGGGTCATGCTAGTCTTCTCACTCTTGAATTGTATAAGGAAACTGATAGTGCGAGTTTAGAAGATGTTAGGCATAGGTGTGTTTTTACTACTCATACGCCGGTTCCTGCGGGGCATGATCGTTTTGATGTTTCTTTGGTTAAGGAATTAATGCCTAGTTTTCCTTTTGAGATTCGTGAATTGTTAGATTCTGAAAACAAGGTTAATATGACTCTTATTGGTTTGTATTTTAGTAATTATGTTAATGGTGTGGCGAAGAAGCATGGTGAAGTTTCTCAGGAAATGTTTCCTAATTATCCTATTCATTCAATTACGAATGGGGTTCATTCTGCTACTTGGACGAGTCCTGAGATGCAGGAGTTGTTTGATCGTTTTATTCCTGAATGGAGGTTAGATCCTTTTACTTTGAGGTACGCTGCGGGTATTCCTGATGAGGAAATTCTTAAGGTTCATGGTGAGAATAAAAGGATTTTGATTGATGAGATTAATGCGCGTCATAATACGAATCTTGAGTATGATTTGTTTACTGTTGGTTTTGCTCGTAGGGCGACTTCTTATAAGAGGCCTGATTTGTTGTTTTTTGATATTGAGCGTTTAAAGCGTATTGTTGATGAGCATGGTGTGATTCAGTTAGTTTTTGCGGGGAAGGCTCATAAGAAGGATGTGGCTGGTAAGGAGCTTATTAAGAAGCTTTTCAGTATTAGTAAAGAAATTGGTGATAAGATTAGAATGATTTATTTGGATGATTATGATATTACTCTTGCTAAGGTTCTTATTCCTGGTGTAGATGTTTGGCTTAATACGCCTATGCGTCCTAAGGAGGCGTCTGGTACTAGTGGTATGAAGGCAGCTCATAATGGCGTTCCTAGTCTTAGTATTTTGGATGGTTGGTGGCTTGAGGGTTGTATTGAGGGTGTTACTGGTTGGAGTGTTGGTGATAAGACGCCTGTTGTTGATGAGCACGCTCAGAACGTTAAGGATGCTAATAGTTTGTATGATAAATTGGAAAAGATTGTTCCTTTGTATTATGTTGATAAGCATGCTTGGGCTGAGATTATGAAGTATACAATCGTGATTAATGCTTCCTTTTTTAATACGCATAGGATGGTTAGTCAATATGTGTTAAAAGCATACTTTCACTAATTTAACTACTAAATAGTTATTAAAAAACGAAACATTTATA